>NZ_JBQHTZ010000011.1:0-86312 GCF_052065455.1 Collinsella sp. HCP28S3_E9 | reverse complement strand
CCGCCGCGGGGGGGCGGGGGGGGAGCCTGAACAACCCCCCCCCCCCCCCCCCCCACCCCCCAGGTAGCAAACACCCACCTCCGGGGCGCCGCTTTTGTGCGTAGGCGAGGAGGGCTCGCCACGAAACCGGCCCATCTACTACGTTTAGTCCCTTACCCCCAACCATGTCAAAAAACGCGAAAAAAACCGCAGGTAGAACGCCTGCGGTTTTGCTCAAAACGAAGGTATGGTCAGGGGTATCGAGTTAAACGTAGTAGATGGGCCGATTTCGTGGAGCGGTTCCGGCTGATCCCTTGGGGACGGAGGAAAACGGATCATTTTTGGCTTGAAGCGGCTTGCGGAGACACTTGACGTGGCCGCTCGGACAAAACTAGGCCGGTTTACGGGGCTGAGTCACGAGTCCCCAACCATGCTGATATTCGTGAAAATAAAACCGCAGGTAGACGAGCCGTCATTTTACAGAAAACGCGGGTATGGATGGGGGTCCTGAGTTTGGCCCCGTAAACCGGCATAGTTTTGAAATGGCATTAAACCGGTAGCAGACATTTTGTTATATCGGGGCGGTCGGTCTTCGGGCAACTACCCTCGCAGGTAGGCGATGGCGATTTGGGTGCGGTTGCGCAGGCCCATTTTGGCCAGGATTGAGCTGATGTGGTTTCGCACGGTGCCTTCGCCCATATAGGCGGTGGCGGCAATCTCCTTGTTATCGAGGCCGCGGGCAATGAGCTCGGCGACCTCGAACTCGCGGTCGGTCAGGCTGACGAAGGCCGCGGGCCGGCGGGTCGTGCCCACCTCGACGCCCGCCCCATCAAAGTTGATATCCTCGATCGCCTTACCCTCGAGCACGCGTTTGCCGTCCATGACCTGGGCCAACGCCGGCGGAATGGCAGCGACATCGGTTTTGATCAGGTAGCCGCGGACACCCAGTTTGAGCGCCGACACAATGTACTCGTCATCCGAGAATGTCGTCAGAAACACCACGCGCGCCGCAGGGTCGCGCTCAAGGATCTCGCGGGCCGCCGAAAGCCCGTCGCGCCCCGGCATCTGAATGTCGAGCAGCGCGATATCGGGTGCGTGTTCGGCATAAAGAGCCACTGCGTCGTTGCCGTCGGCGCCGGTACCCACCACCTCGATCTGCGGCTGGGCGCCCAGGATTATCTTGAGCGAATCGACCACCAAGCGGTCGTCGTCGACAACGATGAGCCTCATCGGCCCTCATCTCCTTGCTGTTTGGGAACGGTGGCAAACACACGCCAGCCGCCGGCGCCGGCGCGCGGGCCGGCGGTGAAGGTGCCGCCAAGCGCCTCGACGCGCTCGCGCATGGAGCCGAGCCCCATGCCTCCTGTGACGTTGCGGCCGCTTGCTTGAGCCCCGCCTGCGCCATCGTCGGTAACGATGAGCTGGTAAAACGACGGATGCTCCATGCATCGTACGGTGACAGCATGGGCGCAAGCATGGCGTATGGCGTTGGAAAGCGCCTCGCGCAGGACCGCCGCAAAGCAGTTGGCGACATTTGCGGGCGCATGCTCGGCCAAAACCTCAAGTTCAATCTGCGGCCCGCCATCTGAGCGCGCGCCCTCCACGATGCGCTCGAGCTGTACGGAGAGATTCGCCGCGTTGTCGTTGAGCGCGTGGACGCTCGAGCGCACGAGCTGAAGCGCTTCGTCCACGGTGCGCTTGACGTCAGCGAAGTCGGCGGCGACGCCGGGCTCGTTGGCGTGGACCACGCGTAGGGCCTCGGTTTGCAGCGAGGCGCGCGTGAGCTGGTGCCCCACGTTATCGTGGATCTCGCGTGCGATGCGGGCGCGCTCGGCGAGCGTTGCGAGCTCGACCTCGTAGTCCTGGCGGTCGGCAAGGTCGCGGTTGCGCGCCTCGAGCGCGAGGGCTCGCTCCTGCAGCTCGTCGCGGGTGCGACGCATGCGCTCCTGCTCGCGCTCCAGCTGAGCGGTGCGCAGAGACAGCAAGGTGGCGGCGACTGAAAGGATGGCGGTCAACAGCAGCGCACGGGTGGGAAGCGCGCCGGCGTGGGCATATGCGACGAGTGCGCAGACAAAGATGGCGCCGGCGCCCAGCGCGACCCAAACGTGTTCACGGCGCACGCGTCGCGCGATGTCATAGAGGGCGAGGGGCGCAAACGGCACAAACGACGGCACAAAGACGGCCACCATAATGTAAGCGTAGCTCGCGGCCTCACCGGCGCGGCGGGCACGTTCGCCTTGCGCAATTTCCGTAAGCGAGGCGACTACGACGCCAAGACAAAACGCCGTGACCAAGCGAGCGTCCACAGCAAGACCCATGGCGGCCGCAATGCAGCACGCCAGCATGATCGATTTGTCGAATAGCCTGTTCATACGGGTATTGTACGCGATGGTGCGCGCGACGATTGCTTAGGTGCCGCAACCGTGACATTCCTCCCGCCCGCCCCCGTCGCACTCGTGACAAAGCTCACTGGTGCGCGCCGCCCGCACCTGCGATGATGCAATCGTACCGGGCCGAAATCAACAGAAGGGCCACCTCATGACAGACATCGTCCACGTCGAAAACCTCGTCAAGCGCTACGACGATCTTATCGCGCTCGACCACTTTAACCTGAGCATAGCCCCCGGCGAGATCTTTGGCCTGCTGGGTCCCAACGGCTCGGGCAAGACCACGTCCATCAACTGCATTCTGCAGCTGCTCGCCTACGACAAAGGCACCATCGAGTTGTTCGGCGAGCCCATGACGCCCGCCCGCTACGACCTCAAGCGCCGCATCGGCGTGGTGCCGCAGCAGGTGGCGGTGTTCGACGAGCTCACGGTGCGCGAGAACATCGACTATTTCTGCAGCCTCTACGTCAACGACCGCAAGCGCCGTCGCGAGCTGGTCGATGAGGCGATTGACTTCGTCGGGCTGGGCGACTTTGCCAAGTTTCGCCCCGGCAAGCTCTCGGGCGGCCTGGCGCGTCGCCTCAACATCGCTTGCGGCATCGCGCACAAGCCCGAGCTCATCTTCTTCGACGAACCCACGGTGGCCGTCGACCCGCAGAGCCGCAATGCCATCCTGGAGGGCATCTGCCGCCTGCGCGACGAAGGCGCCACGGTGGTGTATACCAGCCATTACATGGAGGAAGTCGAGCAGATCTGCAGCCGCATCATGATCATGGACGGCGGGCGCGTGCTGGCGCAGGGCACCAACGACGAGCTCAAGCGCATGATTCAGATGGGCGAGCGCGTGACCGTCGAGGTCAGCGCCGTCGAGCTCGCCACGGTCGAGCGGCTGCGCGCCCTCGAGCACGTGCTTTCGGTTGAGCTTTCCGGCGGCGAGCTCGTCTGCACCTGCGAAGCGAGCCCGCACAACCTGGTTGACATCCTCGACACGCTGCGCACTGCCGATGTGGCGCTCGGCCGCGTGTGGAGCGAGCCGCCGACCCTCAACGACGTGTTCCTCGAGATCACCGGCCGCAAGCTGCGCGACTAGGGGGCGGCCATGTTCAACACCATTATCATTACGGTCAAGACGCTGTTGCGCCGGCCGAGCACGTGGGTTTGGGGCGCGATCTTTCCCGTCGCGCTTTCCACGATGTTCATGTTTATGTTTGCGAATCTGAGCTCCGACGGCACGGTCGACCCGGTGCCGGTGGCCGTCGTGGCGGATGAGGCCTGGGGCGCCTCGACCTTTAAGGACGTGGCGACGTCGCTTGCCAAGGAAGGCGACAACCAACTGCTCGAGGTCCACGAGTGCGACGATGCAGTCGATGCGAACCGTGCTCTTAAGGCCGGCGAGGTCGCGGGCATCTATACGGTCGATGCCGCGGGCACGCCCAAACTCACGTTGCTTTCGAGCTATGACAGCTCGCGTGCGACGTCGGTGCTCACCGACCGCAGCATCCTGGAGACGGTGGCAAGCTCGTATACGCAAAATGCCGAGCTCATGCGCCAGATTGCCCAGGACAACCCGGCGGCGCTCGCCGACCCAGAGGCGGTTGCGCGCGCCCTGTCGCTCGAGGGCGGAATCCGCCGTGTGAGCCTGACGCGTGCCACGCCCGATGGCACGGTCATCTACTACTACGCGCTCTTTGGCCTGGTTGCGATGATGTCTGCCGAGTTTGCCGCCTTGAGCGTCGTCGACCTGCAGCCCAATCTGTCTGGCCTTGGCGCGCGTCGCTGCGTGGGTGGCCTTTCCAAGACGGCGTCGCTGGCCGGCATCTTTGTGGGCTCGTGGTTGGTTTCCTTTGCCTCGATGACGATTGCGATCGGCTACGTGCGCCTGGTCGTGGGGGTCGACTTTGGCGGGCGCGAGGGGCTCTGCCTGGTGGGCGGCGCCGTGTCCGCGCTTGCCGCCACGGGTCTGGGCCTTTTTGTGGGCACGCTTCCCGTTAAGGGCGGCAAGGCGTCCAAGTCGGGCATCCTCACGGGCTTTGCCACCACGTGCGCCCTGTTCGCCGGCCTCTACGGCGAGCCGGCGATGGCGCTTGCCGACGACGTCGCCCGCGCCTGCCCGGCCGAGAGTTGGCTCAATCCCGTCAAGCTAATCTGCGACATGTTCAACCGCTTGTATTTCTTTGAGGACCTGGGTCCCTTTGCCGTTCGCGCTGGCGCGCTGGTCCTTATGGCGTTGCTGTTCGTTGCCGTCGCCACGCTGATCTTTGGAAGGAGCCGCTATGAGCACCTTTAAGACTGCGCTTCGCATGGCGCTGGCGCACCCGTTCTACCTGCTCATCTATACGGTGTTCATCTCGCTCATGGGCGTATTCATCGCGGCCTCGGTGAGCTGGAACTCGTCGCAGCTCACCGAGTACGAGCCCTACGACACCAACGTGATCGTGGTCGACCGCGACGACAGCGACCTTTCGCGTGCGCTTACCAAGCACCTGGGCTCGCGCTTTGATCTGGTCACGGGTATCGGCGAGGACACCTACGACCTTGCGGACGCGCTCTCCAAGAGCAACAGTGCCAAGGGCAGCGCCGACTGCGTGTTCTTTATCCCGGAGGGGTTTGAGGACGACCTCGTTGCAGCCGCCCGAGCGGGGGAGCCCCTGCCCAAGCTCGATGTGACCTACGGTGCCGGCACCATGGCGGCGGCGCTTTCGTCTGCCGAGGCCTCGCGCTGGATCTCGCTCGCGGGCGCTGCGGCCGCACTTGATCCTACTGCCTCCGACGGTGACGTCGCCAAGGCCGCCGAGCATGCCGCCGTCAAGCGCGCGGAGGTCGAGATTGAGCAGGTCAAGGTCGACTCGACAGCCGCCGCCACGCTTGAGTCGTACTTCAACTTTGGCGCGTACGCGATTATCTCGTCGGTCATCGTATCGGTGGGGCTGGTGTTCTCGGGCATGAACGAACCCGAGCGCGTGCGCCGCATGGAGGCCGGCCCAATCTCCGAGCGCCAGCGCTCCCTTGCCGTGTTTGCGGCCGCTGCCGTGATCACCGTCTGCATCTGGTTTGTGTCGAGCATGATGGGTGTCGTGGGCTTTGCCGGCGCGGTCGCCGAGGTCGGCGTGGACCGCGTGTGTCTGGCGCTAGCGGCGACGTTTGCCCTGGCGTGCACGCCGCTGGCCGTTGGCTTTGCGTTGTCGAGCCTGGGCGCGCGCGAGGAGCTGCTCAACGGTGTGGGCAACCTGCTTGGCATGCTCATGACGTTTTTGGGCGGCGCCTGGATGCCGCTGTCGCTGATGGGCCCGTCCGTACAGACCGTAGCGCACTTTGTGCCGACATATTGGGTGAACGACGCGATCGGCAAGGCGCTCTCGTCGGACCTGACGTCCACCGTGCTGGGCGACATCGTCTGCGACCTCGGCGTCACGGCACTCTTTGCCGTGGCCATCGCCGCCGTAGGCCTAGCCCTCACTCACGCCAAATCCCACGCCTAGCCACCTAGTCATTGGGTGCTCATTGGGGACAGACTTAAATGACCAAGAGTGGTCATTGGGGACAGACTTAAACGACTAGTCATCGGGGACAGTCTTTGCCGATTCGCCGGCTCGCCGGCAGGGTTGGCAAGGGCTGTCCCCAGCTGCCGGCAGGAAAGGAACGTCCCTAGCCGCCAGGTGGCGAGGCACTCATTTAAGTCCGTCCCCAATGAGTGGTTTCAGTCATTTAAGTCTGTCCCCAATGAGTAGTCACTCATTTAAGAACGTCCCCAATGACTAGGCGCCGTACTTGACTTTGACCCCGCTTTAACGGGTACCATCCTCTATGTCTGTAACGCCATATAGACCGAGGGGATATATATGACCGCAACTTCACCCGCAGCACCCGCTAAGGTGTACTTCACCAACTTGCGTACGCATGCTCGCGAGAGCCAGCTCGACAAACTCAAGCGCCTCATCCGCCGCGCCGGTATTGAGCAGATCGACTTTGAGAACAAGTTCGTCGCTATCAAGATTCACTTTGGCGAGCTGGGCAACCTGAGCTTTTTGCGCCCCAACTACGCCCGCGCCGTCGCGGATGTCGTGAAGGAGCTGGGCGGCAAGCCTTTCCTCACCGACTGCAACACGCTCTATGTCGGTAGCCGCAAAAACGCGCTCGAGCACATCGATACCGCCTACCAGAATGGCTTTACCCCGTATGCCACGGGTTGCCAGATCATCATCGCCGACGGCCTCAAGGGTACCGACGAGGCGCTCGTCCCGGTCGAGGGCGGCGAGTACGTGCGCGAGGCCAAGATCGGCCAGGCGCTCATGGATGCCGATATCGTGATTAGCCTCACCCACTTTAAGGGCCATGAGCAGGCCGGTTTTGGCGGCGCCATGAAGAACCTGGGCATGGGAGGCGGTAGCCGTGCGGGCAAGATGGAGCAGCATGCCGCCGGCAAGCCGAACGTCGCGACCGAGCACTGCATTGGCTGCCGCGCCTGCGAAAAGATCTGCGCGCACAACGCTATCTCGTTCGACGACACCCGCGAGCGCGAGCTTGCCAGCGGCGCTACTCGCACGGTGCACGTGGCCGCCATCGACCACGATCGCTGCGTGGGCTGCGGACGCTGCATCGGCGTGTGCAACCAGGACGCCATCAAGCCCGTCTATGACGCCGCGGCCGACGTGCTCAACTGCAAGATCGCCGAGTACACCAAGGCCGTCGTCGACGGCCGCCCGAGCTTCCACATCTCGCTTGCCATGGATATCAGCCCCAACTGTGATTGCCATCCCGAAAACGATACGCCTATCGTCAACGATATCGGCATGTTCGCGAGCTTCGATCCGGTCGCCATCGACCAGGCCTGTGCCGATGCCGTCATGGCGTCCGAGCCGCTGCCCAACACCGAGCTCACCGATAGCGCGGCCAAGATGGAGCATAACCACGAGCATCTGGAGGGCGAGCAGGCGCGTGACCCCTTCTGCATCACGCATCCCGACACCGACTGGCGCGCGTGCATCGCGCACGCCGAGAAGATCGGCCTGGGCACGAGCAAGTATGAGCTTATCGAGGTCAAATAGCGCCTAGCTATTGGACAATATAAGCGCCTTTGTGGCGTAATTCGAGCAAAAGCCGCCCGTGAGTACAGCGCTCGCGGGCGGCTTTCCGGAAGTATGCGGCAAATTTCGAGACCGCCGAGCACACGACATTTTTTGGCAACAAAACCCCTGATAAATTGTTGGTAAAACTGCGGTCTGGTCGGCAGTTCCAGATTTTGCCGCATACTTCCGAAGGCGGGAGCCAAAACGGTCCTCCAGCGCTGTAACCAACCATGATTGTTTGCCGTTGATGCGTCAACAAGAAAAGAATGGGTAAACAAGGGGTCACGTATGGTGCAAATTTCGCACGTACCCAGACGCTTTGATATAGTGTTGAGAACTATTTACTTGGAGGATGTAACCGGCATGTCCGATTCGAGCGACAGTTCCAAGCCGCGACCCAAGGCCGCGGCCGTTCCACACTACACGGTGGGCGAGGAGATCATGAACTCCGTCACCCATGGTGTCGGTTGCCTGCTGGGTATCGCGGGCTTGGTGCTCCTGATCGTATTTGCCGCTCTTCGCGGCGGAGGCCCGGCTCACATGGCCGCGGCGATTGTCTATGGCGTCAGCATTATCCTCGAATACCTAGCCTCTACGCTCTACCACGCGATTCAGCCCGCACGCGCCAAGCGCGTGTTTCGCATCATCGACCACAGCTGCATCTACCTGCTCATAGCCGGCAGCTATACGCCGTTTTGCCTCATCACGCTCGCAAACGACGGCGGCCCTATGCTGTTCTTTGCCGTATGGGCCATCGCCATTATCGGCATCGCCCTCGAGTGCTTTATGCGCGAGCGTCAACCGCACTGGGTAAGCGGCCTGGTCTACCTGCTGATGGGCTGGCTCGTCGTCTTTAAGCTGCCCGAGCTCGTGTCGCTGCTCAACCCCGTGGCACTTGCCCTGCTCGCTGTCGGCGGCGTGTGCTACACCGTGGGCGTGCCGTTCTACATCGCTAAAAACGTGCGCTACCTGCACAGTGTGTTTCACTTGTGGGTGCTCGCCGGCAGTATCTTCCAGTTCATGGCGGTGATCCTCTTCGTAATCTAGCGATCACGTCTGTGCCTGTGGACCCATCCAAGCGGCCGCCGGACGCAACTGCCCTATCCGTTATCTACGCTTACTACCTAACGTCCCGAATCTTGGAGGTTCGAGAAACTCCCGATGGACATAACCATCTCCCTTATCACCACCCTCGTTTTGACCCTCATCAACGGCTACTTCTCTATGTCCGAGATGGCGCTCACCACGGCAAAGCGCGCCGTGCTGGAGCACGAGGCCGAGGAAGGCGACAAACGCGCCGAGCGCGCCGTTAAGCTGGCTGCCGACTCCGACCAGCTGCTCGCCACCATCCAGGTCGCCATCACGCTTGTGGGCTTTGCCTCGTCCGCGGTCGCCTCGACGAGCTTGTCCGACCCGCTCGCCACGTGGCTCATGAGCTTTGGCATCGCGCCGCTCTCTGCCATCGCGCGCGGACTGGCGCCGGTCATCATCACCGTTGCGGTCGCCTTCGTGTCCATCGTGATTGGCGAGCTTGTGCCCAAGCGCATTGGTCTGGCCAATGCCGAAGGCGTGTCCAAGCAGGTCGTGGGGCCGCTGTCGTTTTTCCAAAAGATCGCCCGTCCGCTCGTGTGGCTGACTGGTGCTTGCTCCGATGGTCTGGCCCGCATCCTGCGCATCAAGAGCGCCGACGATCGCCAAAACGTCTCGGAGGAAGAGATTAAGTACATGGTCTCGGAGCAGGACGACCTGCTCGACGAGGAAAAGCGTATGATCCACGAGATCTTCGACCTGGGCGATACCGTTGCCCGCGAGGTCATGGTGCCGCGCGTGGACACCACTATGTGCGAGGACGACGAGACGGTCGCCGACGTGCTGTCCACTATGCGCCAGACCGGCTTTAGCCGCATCCCCGTCTATCACGAAGATCCCGACAACGTGGCGGGCATCGCGCACATCAAGGACCTGATTCAGCCCTCGCTCGACGGCGAGGGCGACCAGCCCATCGCCGGTTATTTGCGCGACGCCACCTTTGTGCCCGACACCAAGGACATCCTGCCGCTGCTGTCCGAGATGCAGACTTCGCACGACCAGATCGTGGTGGTCGTGGACGAGTACGGCGGCACGGCTGGCATCATTACCATCGAGGACATCGTCGAGGAGATCGTGGGCGAGATCGAGGACGAGTTCGACCCCGACAACAAGTACCTCACGCGTCTTTCGCGCCGTGAGTGGCTCGTCGATGGGCGTTTTTCGTGCGATGATGCGATTGAGCTTGGTTGGCCGCTCGAGGAAAGCGATGATTATGAGACCATCGCCGGCTGGATTTTGGAACTTTGCGACTCGGTGCCCGACATCGGAGAGGTGTTTGAGGTTGCAGGGTACAAGTTCAAGGTGCAGTCGATGCGTGGCCAGCGCATCTCGCTTATTCGCGTGATCGCTCCGGCCGAAACCGATAAGAAGGATTCCGAGTCCTCGGCAGATAAGCCGGCGACGCCGGGCGCGGGCTCTGCGGGCCCGCACGACGGCGACGAGTAGGGCAAGGAAGAGTAGGGGAGAGTTATGGCAGGCCTGTTCAACATCCTTAAGGTCACCGTCAGCGAGGACAAGATCTGCGCGCATGTGCTGGTGAACCCCGGCATGCCGCTCATGACCTCGGAGGACATCGAGGCCACGGCGCGCGTGTACTACCTGGTGCCCGCGATTGCCAAGCACCTGTGCCTAGGCGATTCCGGTCGTGAATTCCAGGACTGCATGGGCCAGACCGAGCTTTGCCATCTGCTGGAGCACGTGACAGTGGAGCTCATGAACGAGACCGGTCTCGCCGGCAGCATTTCGTGCGGCCGTACCCGCGTAAGCGAGCACGATGAGCGTGTCTTTGAGGTTGAGCTTTCATGCCCCGATGACGCGCTGGCCATCGGCGCGCTGTCTTCGGCGACCTTTATGATGGACTGGGCTTATCTGCACGCCGACCAGCCTGCCCCTGACGTGGAGGGCACGGTCGCGGGCCTGCGCAACCTGGTGCTGGGTATGCGCGCCGAGGCCGAGGGCAAGGATCCGCACGAGGCCATCGCCGCCGCAAACGCCGAGGACGGGGCCGAAGGCGAGGCTCCTGCCGATTCCGAACCCGGCGTCGAGGCAGCTGCTGAGGAAGCTGTCGAGTCCGAGCCCGCGGAGCCCCAGGGTGTCCCGAGCTTTGACGATGAGCTGCAGGAGGCAATCGATACCGAGGGCGCGACCGCCGAGAGCCACGAGGCCCCCGCTGCCGTCTACGGTGGCGCGGCGACGGTTCCGGCAGGCCCCGCACAGGAAGGTGCGCTTCCGCTCGTTGATGGCGCCGGCGAGGACCCGGCCGCCACGGTGGCCATGCCTGCCATACCGCAGGAGTAGGCTCACTCGCTTATCACCATCATGTACCTGCGCTTTTACCGTACGCAGATGAGCGCGACGGCAAGTGTTGCGCTGCGGGTATAATGGACAGCATTCAAACGGTGGGCATTGAGGTGCCCGCAGGAGAGGAATGATCATGGGAAAGACTTTCAGCTTTGTCTCCGGTGCGCTCTTTGGCGCTGCCGCCGGCGCTATCATCGGCGTTGCTCTGGCCCCGCGCTCGGGTGCCGAGACCCGTGCCATGGCCGCCGATATCGCCAACGATGCCTGGGACAACATGCGCGACACCTACGAGCACGGTGCCGAGGAGGCTCGTGCCGCGGTCAACGACTTTGGTCCGATGGTCGACGCCAAGACCGATGACCTGCGCGCCAAGGTCGACCTGGCCCGCGAGCGCATGGACCAGCTTCGCGAGCAGCTCAACGACGCCATCTCGGGCGGCAACGTGACGCCCGCTGCCGACGTCGTGGTCGAGAACGTCACTGAGGCCGACACCGAGGCCACGGAGCCCTCGACCGAGGCATAATGCGCGCAGGGGATTTTGTCGGCGTCAAGGTTTATCGTAAGCCTGCCGAAGACAAGCGCACCAAAAAGGACGGCACGCCGCGCAGCCCCAAAAAGCTCGGCAAGATTCACTTTCCGGTCTTTACCCCGGGCGGTACGCGCGTGGTGGGCTTTATGGTTCGCCAGTCCGATATCGCGGGCATGATCGAGCGCCCCGATCGATTTGTGGCGCTCGATGCCATCGGCGTCTATGAGGGTGCTGTCGCGGTCGACGATGTCAAGGGCACCTACGATGCCGCCGCGGCCAAGCGCCTCGATATCAACCTGGACGATTGCATCATCTGGGTTGGCATGGACGTGCGCACGGAATCGGGCGACGTCGTGGGCTACTGCTCGGACGTTGAGTTCAAGCCGCGTTCGGGTATCGTGCAGACGTTCTACGTGACCGCCGGCACTGCCTCGAGTGTGCTGGTGGGCGACACACAGATGCCGCCGACGATGCTGCTCGGCTACGAGAACGGCGCGATGATTGTCTCGGACGAGGTCAAGTCGCTCGGGTATTCGGGTGGCGCGGCCGCCAAGGCTGCCGAGGCCAGTGTCGTGGTGGGTGATAAGGTCAAGAAGGGCGCCAAGGTGCTCGATGACAAGGGATCGGCCGCCGTGGACAAGGGCAGTCGCGCACTGGGCAAGCAGCTCGGCAAGACGCGCGGTATGTTCAAGGCCTTTAAGGACGAATATCAAAAGGCGAGCGGGGGCTCGTCAAAAGCTAGCAAATAGCGACGTACCAAATGATGGGGGGCGAGCCGGAGACATGTTGCTCCGGCTCGCTGTGTTTATGGGGGAGGGCACATGCGCCAAAACGGATCTAACTTAAACGGGCGCTCGGGTGCGCGTCCGACGGCGCGACGCGACCTGGGGCAGCTGCCCAGCGGTCAGCGTCGACGTCGCCGTAAACCCGGCGCGATGTACCTCAACCATAGCCGTGGGTTTAGCGATCGCAGCGCGCGCATCGGCAACGGGCGCTCACCGCGCCGACCGTCCCGCCTGCCCTATGCGCTCATCGCTGTCGGCTGTGCGCTCGTGCTGTTTATCGCTGCCGTCGTGGGCTATGTCAATCGCAGCGTGGACATTGTGCTCAATGGGGAGCAGGCTTCGGTGCGCGTGGGCTCCACGTTGCAGAACCTTATCGATGATCAAGGCCTGACCGACACCTACGATGCCGGCGACTTGTTGGCTGTCGACGATAGCGTGCTTACCCGCCGTGGCGGCGAAAAGCTGTCGGTGAAGGTGGACGGCAAACGGGTGAAGCAGGGCAAGTGGAATAGCCGCGAGCTAACGGGCGGCGAGAAAGTGACGGTCAAAGACGGCCGCGACACGTACGAGAAGCACGAGGTCCAGGTCACGACCATTGAGCCCAAGTTGAAGGTCGAGGGCACGGGCGCTATCGAATACGTTAAAACCTGGGGCGTTCAGGGCCGCTCCGAGGTATGGGTCGGCGAGCAGTCGGGCAAGACGCAGGACCGCGGCGAGGTCGTGCCCGCCACCGACTGTGTAGTCGAGTGCGCGAGCGTAGCGCCCAAGGGCAACGAAAAGTACGTGGCCCTGACATTTGACGAGGGTCCGAGCGGCGCGACCAAGCAGGTCTTGCAGGTGCTCAAGGAAAAGGGCGTCACGGCGACGTTCTTCCTTTCGGGCGATGCTGCGGAAGCCTCGCCCGCTACTGCCAAAGCGATTGTCGATGCCGGATGCGAGATCGGCTCCAACAGCTACAGCGATGATTCGCTCAAGGGCAAGGATCGCGAGGCGGTGCGCAAGCAGATCACGAAGGGCACCGAGGCGATTAAGTCGGCGACCGGCTTCGAGACGATGTTGCTGCGTGCTCCCTACGCCGCGTTTGACGAGCAAAACTGGATCGATGCGATGGACCTGGTGTCTGCCGTGGTCTCGTGGAATGTCGATTCGGGCGACTGGCTGCTCAACGGCGCCGACGAACAGGTTTCGACAGTGCTCGAATCGGTGACTCCGGGCAACATTGTTTTGTTCACCGATAGCGACGAGTGCTCCGAACAGACGCTCGAAGCGCTGCCGCAGATCATCGATGGCCTTGTCGCCAAGGGCTACAAGATCGTGACGCTGAGCGATTTGGTGAAGACGGATACGTCGCTGAGCAAAAAACTCACCTCGCTAACGAAGACTTCCATGCCCAAGAACGCCGTGTTTCCCCAGCTCGCCGAAGATAACGACACCACAGACTAGTCACGGGGGACGTTTTTAAACGACTATGTCACGGATGCGTCAGCGTTTGGTATGCCTGCGATGTTTGGAGCATAAATTTGGCGTCACGGCGCGATGCTGATGCTATAGTTACTGCGGATAACAAGGGTCAAGAGAAAGGTTGCAGGTGAAATCCAAACCTCGACCATACAGTCGATGACCCCTTGCAGGTGCTTCTTGCGCATGCACGGGGTGTGAGCGCCGAGCGGTGTGCCGCCCGCGCATGCGTATACATATCTAAAAGTCCACGGATGGCGTGCCGGCATGGCCACGGTCCGAAGGAATAATGATGGGGAGCACCAGTGAATTATCTGAGTGAGATGCTCAAGCTGCCGGTCTTGGACGTCGATGGCGAAAAGCTCGGCGTTGTGAACGATTTTGGCATTGCTACCGGCGAAGTTTTTCCGCACGTGACGTCGCTCGCGTTCCGCGGTCCCGGCAAGACGCCGTTTATGATCAGCTGGCGAAAATGGGTCGACCGTATCGACGAGACGGGCGTATACCTTAAGACGTCGGCTACCGAAATCCGTTTTTCGTACCTGCAGCCGACCGAACTCTTGCTCGCGCGCGACGTGCTCAATAAACAAATCGTCGACACGCAGGGCATGAAGGTTGTGCGCGTAAACGACATCAAGTTTTCCATGTCGGGCGAAAATCAGCTGCGCCTGCTGGGTGCCGAAGTCGGTGCCCGCGGTCTGCTGCGTGCAATCAGCCCCGCTCTTGAACATGTCGTCGAGGGCTTTATGAAGCACCTGGGCAAACCGCTCGGCGAGGACATCATCGCCTGGTCCTACATGGACCTGCTCGATCGCTCGACTAAGAACATCCAGCTGTCGGTGTCGCATAAGACGCTCGGCGAGCTGCATCCTGCCGACATTGCCGACATTATCGAGCAGCTCGATCCTCGCCTGCGCGCGCAGGTGTTCGCGCAGCTCGACACCGCCCAGGCCGCCGAGGCCATCTCGGAGTTCGATGACGACGAGCTCATGACCGAGATGCTCGAGGGCCTGTCCGACACGGATGCGTCGTCGATGCTGGCCATGATGGACCCGGACGACGCCGCCGACCTGATCGACGAGCTCGATTACGAGAAGGCCGAGAAGCTCCTGCGCCTGATGGGCGTTCAGGAGGAGAAGGCGATTCGTAACCTGCTGGGCTATGAGGAAAACACTGCCGGCCGCATTATGACCTCGGAGTTTGTCTCCCTGCCTGCCACGGCGACGGTCGGTGACGCCATCGAGGCGATCCGCAAGCTCGACGAGGATTTCGAAAGCGTCTACTACGTCTATACCGAGGATCCGAGCGGTATGCTGACCGGCGTGCTCTCGCTGCGCACGTTGATCGTGGCCGACCGCGACGCCACGCTGGGCCAGCTGGCCTACCGAGACCTGGTTTATGTGTCGCCCGACGAGGACCAGGAAGACGTAACGGATGAGATGACCAAATACGACCTGGTCGCCATCCCCGTCTGCGATGAGAACCGCCACATCTTGGGCATTGTGACCTTCGACGACGCCATGGACGTTATCGCCGAGGAGCACCAGGAGGACCTGCAGATCGCAGGCGTCGGCTCGGGCGATAGCGCGTCCGACGACTCGACGAATGTGCTCAGCTGGTTTGTGCATCGCCAGTACTGGGTTGTCGTGTGGGGTATTGCCTCGTGCATCATGGCGGCAGTGCTGGGGACGGCGCTGGGCTCCGCACATCTGGTGGTGTTCCCCATGTGCGCCATGCCGCTCGTGCTGCTGGCTGCCTCGCGTATGGTGTCGTTCGTCAAGAACTACTTCCTGGAGTACGACGGCCATGACGATGAACCCAAGCCGTATCTGGGATTCTTCTTCCAGAGCACGGGCATGGGCCTGATCCTGTCGCTCGTGACCTACCTGTGCGCTCAGCTGGTGCGCACCACGGCGTTCCCCGACGCGCCCATGCTTGAGGAGCAGCTCTTTACCGGCTGCTTTAACATCGCGGCCATCGTCTGCCTGATTGGCAACATGAGCGCTGTGATTTACCTGATGGTGCTGTTCTGGCGCGACGAGCACGACCTCAATACGTCGGGTACCGCCATGAACGTCATTGCCGTCATGATCTCGTGCGTGGCGTACTGTGCCGCTGCGGTGCTGCTCACCATGTCGGTCATGGGTTAGGTGGTCGCGTGCAAAATAGCAAGCAAAAGCAGGGCACCAAGCAAAAGCTGACCATCGCGGCCATCTTTGGTGCCATGGGTCCTGGCCTTCTGGCGGCGCTTTCGGGCAATGACGCCGGCGGCATCGCCACGTATTCCAGCGCCGGTGCCAGCTATGGCTACAAGATGCTCTGGATGCTTCCCGTCATGACCGTGCTGCTCATCGTGACGCAGGAGACCGCGGCACGTTGCGGCTGCGTGACGGGCAAGGGCCTGGCCTCGCTCATTCGCGAGCGCTTTGGCGTGCGCAAGAGCGTGCTGGCCATGGCGGCGCTGCTGATTGCCAACACAGCCGTGACCATTTCGGAGTTTGCGGGTATCGCGAGCGGCCTTGCCCTCTTTGGCGTGCCGGCGAGCATCTCGGTGCCGCTTGTGGCGCTGATGGTTTGGATGCTTACCATGTCGGGTAGCTTCCAGCGCATCGAGAAGATTCTGTTGCTGGTGAGCTGCGTGTTTGTGACCTACATTGTCGCTGCAATTATGGCTGGTCCCAGTTGGGGCGAGGTGGCGGTCGATCTGGTTGTACCCAACATTCAAAATGACCCCAGCTACGTGTCGCTTGTGGTCGCGACGATCGGTACCACCATCGCACCCTGGATGATTTTCCTGGCACAGAACAACGTGGTCGATAAGAATGCGGGCGAGGACGATATCGTGTTGCAGCGCATCGATACCGTGAGCGGCTCGATTGCCGCCGATGTCATTGCCGGTTTTATTATCATCACGACCGGTACGGTATTGTTCCCCGCGGGCATTCAGATTAGCGATGCTGCAGACGCTGCCCGCGCGCTGGAGCCCATTGCGGGCCAGTGGTCCACGGTGCTGTTTGCCTCGGGCCTGGTCGCGGCGAGCTTCTTGGCCGCCTGTGTGCTGCCGGGCGTTACGTCCAGCGCTATCTGCGAGGCGTTTGGCTGGGAACGCGGTGCCGATCGCAGCTGGGACGAGGCCCCGGTCTATCGCGGCATCATTACGGCAATCATTGGCATTTCTGCCGTGCTGGTGCTCATGCCCGGCGTCGACCTGTTCCAGATTATGATGACCTCGCAGGTCATCAACGGCGTGTTGCTGCCCGTGGTTCTGGTGTTCCAGGTGGTTATTGCCGCCGATCGACACATTATGGGCGCCAACCGCAACGGCCGTGTGTGGAATGTGCTCACTTGGGCGACTATCGGCGTTATTACGGTGCTGACGGTCGTCATGTTTGTTCTGCAAGCGATGGGCTACAGCGCGTAGCACCTCTCTTGGACTCTAAACAGGCCGCCGCCATGGGCTGCGGCCTGTTTTTGTCTGCTATAGGGTGCTAGTTATATACCGATGTGCAGCTATAAAGCCGCCTCTGGGGTGAATTAACAGCCCAGAGGCGGCTTTGTAAGTCGCGGAAGTGGTCCCAAGTGCCGGATTGTAAGCAGATTTGGCTGTGCGTTACTTGTCGGTGCCTAGCTTGTGCGGTTTGTAGGCGAGGGCGTTGACGAGTGCCTCGGCAGCGGATTTGACAGCCGCCGGCTGCGGATCGTTAACGTGGTCCTCGGGGTGCACGGGTAGGTCCTTCTTGACGGCATCGTGGATGAGCTTAAGGTACTCGGTCACGCCGGCGGTCGAAAGATGCGTGCCATCGCCATCGAACAGGTCGTTGCGGTTGGCGCTGTGCCCGTACCAGTCGATAACGCGTACATTCTTGTAGCGCGTAGCGGCGTTGGCGATGGCCTGGTTCGTGGATCCGACCCACGGCTGCGGGCTACGCGTGTTTACAAACACGACAATACGCTGATCACCGGCGTCGGCCATGATCGCGTCGACCTGGGCGTCCGTTACCAAACCGTTGGTGCCCAGGGCAAAGACCACGATCTTGCCGGCAAGGTTCTGCTGGATATAGCCCTCAAATGTCGCGCGGCCCGCATCAAACTGGCGGCCCTTTTCGGCATCGATGTGGCTGTGCGGGAACACGCCGTCAAAGGCATCGACGGCGCGCAGGGACACGGAGTCGCCAATCATTAGCAGGTCGTAGGCTCCGTCGGGGAAGCCGTCGTCGTCTTTGTCGGTGTCATCGGCCGCCTGCTGATCTTGAGGCTTTGCATTTTTGGCCTCCTTGTTTAGGATTTCGGCGCCCTCGCCGCTCAGAGCGGATGTGTCGGGCACAAAGACCAGGCCGCCCAGCGCCACAACAAGCACGACGGCGCAAACGGCGCAGGTGGGGACATGTGCGCGCATCCAGCCGGCGGGCGTGGTGGTGCCGTCGCGGAGCTCGGAAACGGTGCGCCCAAAAGCGCCCTTCCTAAACGGCGTTTCGATAAAGCGATAGGAGCACTCGGCGGCGGCAACTACCAGCAGTACCTGCAAAATGTAGTGCCACCAGGGCGTGTCGTTAATGTTGGCGACCGGGTTCATGAGGAGCAGCAGCGGATAATGCCACAGGTAGATGCTGTAGGAGCGCTTGCCGATCCATACGAGCGGCTCGGCGGCCAAGGCCCGTGCGACCATGCCCTGGGGCTGCACGCATGCCGCGATAACCATCAGTGTGAGGATGGAGCACAGCAGCGTGCCTCCGCGATACTGAAACGCGGTATAGCCGTTGGTGAGCGCGACCATGGCGGCGAGTCCGACCAGGCCAACGACGCCCATCAAATCGATGGATGCGGGGGAGGACCAAAAGCGTGCGAGCTCACTTGGCTTTGTCGTGGCGGCCTCGGCGGTGTCGCTCTTTGACTTGCCGTGCTTGGCGGCGCCGGCCAGTCGGTCGAGCCCCAGATGGCGGACAAGGCGCGCAGGCGCCAGGTCGCGGTCGGGGATAAAGGCCATCCAGGCGCCCAGCAGCAACGAGAACACGCGGGTGTCGGTGCCGTAGTACACGCGGCTGGGGTCGGTGGCGGGGTTGTAGAGCACCATCATGGCGACGGCGGAGACGGCGGCGAGGCCCAGGACCACGCGGCGCGTGTTGGGCTTGCTCATGTGCACCGACACCATGGCGAGCAGCAGCGGCGGCCAAATAAGATAGAACTGTTCCTCGATGGCAAGCGACCAAAAGTGCGTGAGCGGCGAGGGGTCGCCCAGGGCGTTAAAGTACGAAACGTCCTGCATGATCTGCCACCAGTTATTAAAGAACAGCAGCGACGGCAGGATGTCGGGGCGCATCTTGGTGAGCATCACATGGTTAAAGACAGTGCACAGTGCGCAGGTCACCACCACGACGGTTACCACGGCGGGGAACAGGCGACGGATGCGGCGGATCCAGAAGCTCTTGAGATCGATACGACCGGTCTTTGCGATTTCGTTGAGGAGCAGGCGCGTGATCAAGTATCCCGAGAGCACAAAGAAGATCGTGACGCCGAGCAGGCCGCCCTGTGCCCACGTGAGGTTGAGGTGATAGAGCACCACCGCGACAACGGCGAGCGTGCGAAGGCCGTCGAGGGCGGGGATGTAGCGAGATTTGGGACGCGTGGGCGCCTGTTCTTTTGCGGCGCTGTCGGTGCGGGCGCCCTTGTTGGCGGGCGAGCGATGGGAGCCTGCAGCGCGGCGCGGCTCGGTGGTTTGGCGGTTAGTGCGCGAACGTTCGTGCGGCGCTTGTTGATCGCTCGCATGGCGTGAGCTGCGCGAGCTCGATCGCGGGAATTGTTCCATAAAACATCATCCAATGACGAGAATAATCAGCACGCTTTCATTGTAGCCGCCTACTCCTGTGAATGCTTGCTGCTGGCGTAAGCTCAAGCGCGCGTCCACATCAAAGTGAACTAAAGTTATAGAGGTGCGAGAGTGCACGATTGACGGCCGACAGCGGGTGCAGAGCCCGCGGACGAGGAGGTTTCCATGGCAGATTGCGGCATCCTTGCGGTGTTCGGCAGCATGAACATGGACCTTTCGGTGGCGTGCGAGCGCATGCCGCGTGCGGGCGAGACCGTCGGCGGCAGCGGGTTTATCACCAACGCCGGCGGCAAAGGCGCCAACCAGGCCGTAGCAGCTGCGCGCATGGGTGCGCGCACGCGCATGATCGGCGCGGTCGGCCGCGACGCGTTTGGCTCGTCGCTCGTGGCGGGGCTCCAAGATGCTGGCGTGGACTGTGACTTTGTGGCGTGTCGCGACGACGTGGAGACGGGAACGGCGACCATCATTCGCTGTGAGGGCGATAACCGCATCGTGCTGTCGCCGGGCGCCAACCATGCACTTGCGGGCGAGGACGTTGCTCGCGCGCTGAGGCGCCTGGTGGCCGATGAGCTCGACGGCAACGCCAGCGAGATTGCCCCGGCTGCCGGAAGCGTCTTTATCGCCCAGGGAGAATGTGACCTTGTGGCGACTGTCGAGGCGCTTTTCTGCGCTCACGAGCTGGGGTTCTATACGGTCTTTAATCCAGCGCCAGCCTGCGAAGTGCCTGCGGAGGTCTGGCCTGCAGTCGACTTGGTTTGTCCCAACGAGACTGAGTGCCAGGTACTGACGGGCATCTTGCCTGCGGACGATGCGAGCTGCGTCGCGGCGCTCAATGCCTTGCTCGCCAAGGGTGCCGGCGCCGCGGTCATCACGCTGGGCGGCGCCGGATCGGTTACACTCGGCGACGACGGCGAGCTGCTGCGTATGCCGGCGCTTTCGAGCGCGGTGGTCGATACGACGGCCGCGGGCGATACATTTATCGGTGCGCTTGCCGCGGCTCGTCTGGAGGGGCTGCCGCTCTTTGAGTGTATGGCCGCGGGTGCTCGCGCCTCGGCAGTGACGGTGTCGCGCCTGGGCGCGCAGCAGTCGATTCCCACGCGTGCCGAAGTTGAGCGCGTGTTTGGTTTAGACGATTTAGTACAAGACGGAGAAGCGGAGTAGAACAATGGCAACCAAGAAGCTGATCCTTGATCTGGATATGGGTGTGGACGATGCGATGGCGCTTGCCTATGCCATCGCGAGCCCCGAGGTTGAGCTCGTGGGCATTACCACGTGTTTTGGCAACGTGCGCGTCGACCAGTCGGCGCGCAACTGCCTGGCGGTGCTCGACTTGTTGGGCCGTCCCGAGGTGCCGGTGTACCTGGGTGCCGACCGTCCTCTGCAGGCGACTGAGCCCTATACGCCGCCGGCGTCCACCGCGCTCATTCACGGCAAGAACGGCATCGGCGGCGCGAGCGTGCCCGCGTCGCCCTATGAGCCGGTGGGGGCGACGTCGGCCGATGGCAACGCTGCAGTCGATTATCTGATCGATGCCGCGCGCACCTATGGTCCCGATCTGGTCTACGTAGCGACCGGCCCGCTCTCCAACCTGGCGCTTGCCCTGGAGCGCGATGCGGCGGCGGTGATGTCTATTGGCCGCGTGGTGGTGATGGGCGGCGCCCTGACCGTGCCCGGCAATGTGAGCGCGGGTGCCGAGGCCAACATGGCAAGCGATCCCGAGGCGGCCGATGCCGTGCTGCGTTCGGGCCGCAAGCTCACCATGGTGGGCCTGGACGTGACGCATCGCGTGGTGCTCACGCGCCGCGACATTGCCGGATGGACGGGCTCGGGCACCATGGCGGGCTGTGCGTTTGCAAGCATGGTCGAGCACTACATTGGCTCGTACGAGATGAACGCACCCTACCTGGGTGGTTGTGCGCTGCACGATCCGCTGGCCGTCGCCGTGGCGATCGACCCCACGCTCGTGGGTGCGCTCGGCTGCAATCTGCGTGTTGATCTGCTGGGCGAGTATCGCGGCCGCACCATTTGCGACGAGCATCGCCTGTCCGATCCGGACAAGAGCGCGCTTGTGGCGCTGACCGTGGATGCCCCGCGCTTCCTGTCCGAGTTCAAGACGCGCATGGCCCGTGTTCTTGGCTAGATGATTTCCGTGCCCCGCCCCATGTAGTCAATTTGGGACGGGGCTTTTTTAGCTACCGAGTAAATGTGCCCGTTGGGGGAATAGTCGTGCCACTTCGCTTGACAACAGGCTAAACTAGCTCATAAACATTTACTATTCTGTTTAGATTGAATTTGCGGTCGTTTAGTTGTCGAGTCATCAAGTTGCGATGCTCCGCCACGGCCGTTGCTAGGGGGAACAATGGCCAAAGCAAGTGTTCGCGAGATCAGCCGCATCACCGGTTTTTCGCCTGCGACCGTGTCCAACGCGCTCAACCGCAAGCGCAGCGTGAGTGAAGAGACCGCCAAGGTCATCCTGGAGTGCGCGCAATCGCTTGGCTATCAGCAGTCGACGCAGCTCGAGAGCATTCAGTTTGTGCTCGCGCGCAAGACGGGCGCCATTCTGGACGAGAGTACCTTCCATCCCGCGGTCATCGAGGGCGTGGAGCGCCAGGCGCGTCGTCACGGCATGAGCACGAGCTTTGTCTCGCTCGACTTTAGCGACTTGGACGCCGTGCGTCCGCAGGTCGAGGGCCTGATCGCCGATCCGTCCGCCGCTATCGTGCTGATGGGTACCGAGCTGGGTGAGGAAGACTACGCCCTGTTTGCCAACGCTGCCGCCCACCTGATCGTGCTCGATGGCTGGAGCGATCGTCAGTACTTCGATGCCGTGGTCATTGCCAACACCGACTCGGTGCTGCGCGCCGTGGATCACCTCATCGAGAAAGGTCACAGGCAGATCGGCTATCTGGCAGGCGACCTTCGCATCCGCAACTTTAAGGATCGCGAGCGCGGCTATCGCCAAGCGCTTGAGGACGCAGACCTTGAGGCCAACCCGACATGGCGCGTTACGCTGGGCACCACGCTCGAAGGTGCTTATCGCGACATGGGCGCATGGCTCGACAGCGTCTCGCGCGACGACCTGCCGACGGCTTTCTTTGCCGAAAACGACGTGCTCGCCGTGGGTGCCATGCGCGCGCTCAACGAGCACGGCATACGCGTGCCCGAGGATGTCTCGATCATCGGCTTTGACGACCTATCTCTGGGTGCCTTCTCCAACCCGCCGCTCACCACGGTGCACGTTCCCAAGCACGAGGTGGGCGAGATCGCGGTGCGCCGCCTGGTGGGCAACATCCGCAATCCCAAGAGCTATACCTGCAAGACAGCCGTATCGACCTATTTTGTCGAGCGTCAGAGCGTGCGTGAGATCTAGGCAAAGGCAACGCCGGGCCGCAGGGCGGCAAAGCTCGCTAAGGCAGAAAATAACGTCAACCAAAAGGGGTCCTTCGGGGCCCTCTTTTTGTTGCCCTTGTATGTTCAGTTTGTTTACATACCGTTTAGGCTGATTTCTCTACCGCCCACGGGTATTTCGCGTTAAACTTCTAAACACTGGAGTAAAAATTTAGTAAACAAAACAAAACGAAACATGCGTCTGTTTACTGAACATGTGATTAGGGGAGGACGTACATGGACAAGATCAAGCTCGGTTTTGTGCCCACGCGCCGCAGTATCTTTAGCGCGCCGGACGCAATCAAGTATCGCGGCCTGACGGCTGATCGCCTGCGTGAGATCGGCGTCGACATCGTGGATATCGACGACATCAATGACGAGGGCCTGCTGTTCGACGACAGCCACATTGAGCCTATCGTCAAGAAGTTCCGCGCCGAGGGCGTCGATGGCATTATGCTGTGCCACGCCAACTTTGGCACCGAGTACGTTTGCGCTCGCCTTGCCCGCGAGCTCGGCCTACCCGTGCTGCTGTGGGGCCCGCGCGACGAGCGCCCCGAGCCCGACGGCACCCGCCTGCGCGATAGCCAGTGCGGCCTGTTCGCCACCGGCAAAGTATTGCGCCGCTTCCAGGTTCCCTTCACCTACATGACCAACTGCCGCCTGACCGATCCCGAGTTCGAGCGCGGCGTTTGGGACTTCTTGGCCGTGTGCAACGTGGTCAAGACCTTCAAGCACACCCGCATCCTGCAGATGGCCACCCGTCCGTTCGACTTCTGGTCGACCATGTGCAACGAGGGCGAGCTGCTCGAGAAGTTCAACATCCAGCTTTCGCCCATTCCCATGACCGAGCTTGTCCAGGCCGTGCGCGACGCCCAGGCCGACGAGCAGGCCATGGCTACCATGCTTGCCCACATCAACGACAGCTTTGAGATCTGCATCCCCGAGGATAAGGTTCCCGCGGTCGCCGGTCTTGCCATCGCCATGAAGCGCCTGGTCGAGAAGTACGGTTGCAACGCCGGCGCCATTCAGTGCTGGAACGCTCTGCAGGACGAGCTGGGCATTATGCCCTGCGCCGCCAACGCCATCCTCAACGAGATGGGCATTCCTATCGTATGCGAGACCGATATCCACGGCGCCATCACCGCGCTGATGGTCGAGGCCGCCGACCTGGGCCGTCACCGCGGCATGTTCGCCGACTGGACCGTGCGCCATCCCGATAACGAGAACGGCGAGCTGCTGCAGCACTGCGGCCCCTGGCCCTGCAGCTGCGCGGCCGTCAAGCCCAAGCTCACCTATCCGCTGGCTTTCGATCACCCCGGCGCGCTGACGGCCGAGGCCAAGCATGGCGACCTCACCCTTGCCCGCTTTGACGGCGACAACGGCGAGTACTCGCTGCTGCTGGGCAACGCCCGCGGCATCGACGGCCCGGCCGGCATGGGCACCTACCTATGGGTCGAGGTCGACAACCTCAAGCGCCTCGAGGCCAAAATCGTCGAGGGTCCCTACATCCACCACTGCGTCGCTATTCACGCCAACGTGGTGCCGGTGCTCTACGAGGCGTGCAAGTACCTCGGCATTGCCCCCGACCTGTACGACCCCATCGAAGAAGACGTTAAAGCCTACCTGCGAGGAGAGTAGAAATGGCAACTATCGAAGAGCTTGAGTCCCTGCGTTGGGACCTTCGCCGCGATTGCGTCGATATCATCATGGCTGGCGCTGGCGGCCACATCGGCGGTGACATGTCGGTGATCGACGCCCTCATGACCCTCTATGCCAACCACCTCAACATTTCACCCGAGACCGTCGACGATCCCAACCGCGACCGCTTCGTGCTCTCCAAGGGCCACGCCATGGAAGCCTACTACGCGGTGCTCTGCCACGAGGGCTATCTTGACCTCGATGACGTCAAGGCCCGCTTCTCCAAGTTCGGCAGCCCCTACATCGGCCACCCCAACAACAAGCTCAAGGGCATCGAGATGAACTCGGGCTCGCTGGGTCACGGCCTGCCGGTGGCCGTGGGCATGGCGCTCGCCGGCAAGATGGACGGCCGCGACTACCGCGTCTACACCATCATGGGCGACGGGGAACTTGCCGAGGGATCGGTCTGGGAGGGCGCCATGAGCGGCGGCAACTACCAGCTCGATAACCTGTGCGCACTCGTGGACCGCAACCGCCTGCAGATCAGCGGCAGTACCGAGGATGTTATGAAGCAGGACTCGCAGGAGGAGCGCTGGGCCGCCTTCGGTTGGAACGTGCTCTCCATTCCGGGCAACGACGTCCGGGCCATCGACGCCGCGCTGACGCTTGCGGCCGAGACCTGCGGCAAGCCCACGGTCATCATCCTCAATACGGTGAAGGGCTATGGCTCGCCTGTTATGGAGGACAAGGCCGCCTGGCACCATCACCTGCCCAACGATGAGGAATATGCCCAGATCATCGCCGATTTCGCTGCCCATAAGGAGGCCGTCAATGGCTAACAAGATCGCCAATCGCAAGGTTATCTGCGACACGCTGCTCGAGGCCGCGAAGACCGATAAGGACATCGTCGTCCTATGCTCCGACTCCCGCGGCTCCGCATCGCTCGCGCCGTTCTTTGATCAGTATCCCCAACAGTCCGTCGAGGTCGGCATTGCCGAGCAGGACCTGGTGAGCATCGCCGCCGGCATGGCTTCGTGCGGAAAGAAGGCCTGGGCCGCCTCGCCGGCGTCCTTTGTGACCACGCGCTCGTATGAGCAGTGCAAGGTTGATGTCTCGTACTCCAACACCAACGTCAAGCTCATCGGCATCTCGGGCGGCGTGTCCTACGGCGCCCTGGGTATGAGCCACCACTCCGCGCAGGATATCGCCGCTATGAGTGCGATTCCCAACATGCGCGTGTATCTGCCGAGCGACCGCTTCCAGACCGCCGAGCTCGTGCGGGCCCTGGTCGCCGACAACAAGCCGGCCTACATTCGCGTGGGCCGCAACCCGGTCGAGGACGTGTATACAG
The DNA here is from genome assembly GCF_052065455.1 of Collinsella sp. HCP28S3_E9. Classification (NCBI taxonomy): domain Bacteria; kingdom Bacillati; phylum Actinomycetota; class Coriobacteriia; order Coriobacteriales; family Coriobacteriaceae; genus Collinsella; species Collinsella sp. HCP28S3_E9. Next base: position 60,518 of record NZ_JBQHTZ010000011.1, on the reverse strand, counting down.
AGGACGAGTGCCCGTTCCAGATGGATCGCGCCACCTGGGTGCGTCGCGGCACCGATGTGACGCTCGTCGCCACCGGCGAGATGGTCCGCCATGCCGTGGACGCTGCCGACCTGCTGGCCGAGCAGGGCATCTCGGCAACGGTGCTCGACATGTATTGCGTCAAGCCGCTTGACGCCGAGGCCGTGATTGAGGCTGCCGGTGCCACGCGCGCCGTCGTGACGGTCGAGGAGCACAGCCCCTTCGGCGGCCTGGGTTCTATGGTCGCGCAGGTGGTGGGCGAGCATTGCCCGCGTCCGGTCAAGTGCCTCTCCCTGCCCGACGCACCGGTCATCACCGGCACGAGCCCCGAGGTCTTCGCACACTACGGCCTGACGGGTGCCGGAATTGCACAGACCGTCGCCGAGTTCCTCGGCAACTAGTAGATACAGACGCTGCGCGGCCGCCAAGCACCGCACCTTGCCGTTCAAACCGTCGCTTGCGTACGCAAAGTACGCGGCGCTCCTCTTTCACGGCAATCTGCGGCACTTGACGGCCGCTCGCTCCTTGTCCGCCAGTCGTCTTTGATTTGGCGGAAGGAATGGGAGAGTACATGAGCAAATACATCATCGGAATCGATCAATCCACGCAGGGCACCAAGGCACTGCTGGTGGACGAGGGCGGCCATTTGATTCATCGTGCCGATCGCTCGCATCGCCAGATTGTCAACGAGGCCGGTTGGGTGAGCCATGATCCGGTCGAGATCGCCGCCAACGTGTTGGCCGTGGCGCGTGCCGTGGTGGAAGAGACCGGGGTCGACCCTGCCGACATCGCCGGCATCGGCATCTCCAACCAGCGCGAGACCACCGTTGCCTGGAACCGCGCGACGGGCGAGCCGCTGTGCGACGCCGTAGTGTGGCAGTGCGCCCGCGCCCGCGAGCTGTGCGACAAGCTGGACGCGCGCGAGGGTGTGGCCGAGCTGGTGCGCGACACGACGGGCCTGGTGCTCTCGCCCTACTACCCGGCGGGCAAGATGGCTTGGATCATCGCGAACGTTCCCGCTGCTGCCGAGGCTGCCGCGGCAGGCGAGCTGTGTCTGGGCACCATCGATGCCTGGGTGGTCTGGACGCTCACGGGCGGCGCGGAGTTTCGCTGCGACTGGTCCAACGCCAGCCGCACGCAGCTCTTTGACCTGCGCCGTGGCTGCTGGAGCGAGCCGGTGTGCGAGGCCTTTGGCGTCGACGTGGCCTGCCTGCCGCAGGTGACCGATTCCGATGGCCTGTTCGGCATGACGGACCTGGGCGGCTTTTTGCCGGCACCCGTGCCCATTCACGGCGTGCTGGGCGACAGCCACGCGGCCTTGTTTGCGCAGGGCTGCCACAGCCGCGGTATGGCCAAGGCGACCTATGGCACCGGCAGCTCGGTCATGATGAACGTCGGCGACGAGTTCGTTGCCAGCTCGCACGGGCTTTCGAGCTCGCTCGCATGGCGTATGGACGGCGTGACCGAGTACGTGCTCGAGGGCAACGTGAGCTACGCCGGCGCCGTCAAGACGTGGCTGCGCGACGATCTGGAACTCATCAATAACCCCGAGGAAGTTACCGATCTGTGCTACGCCGCCAATCCGGCGAGCCGCGTCTACTTTGTGCCGGCGTTTACCGGTTTGGGCGCGCCGCACTGGGCGAGTGACGCCGAGGGCTGCGTCTTTGGCATGACGCGCACCACGGGTCGCGCGGAGTTCGTGAAGGCCGCCGACGAGTCGATCGCCTATCAGATCTTTGACGTGATCGATGCGATGGTCGAGGATTCGGGTGCAACGTTGGCCGAGCTTCGTGTTGACGGCGGTCCCACGCGCGACGCGTACCTGATGCAGTTTGAGAGTGACTTGGTTGGCTCGCCCATCCGCATCGCGAGCAACGACGAGATGAGCGGCCTGGGTGCGGCCTGGGCCTGCGGCATCGCGCTGGGCATGTACACGCGCGATGTCGTCGATGTCTACGGCGAGCGCGGCATCGTGGAGCCGTCGATGCCCGCTGACGAACGCGCCAGAAAGATCGCCGGCTGGCGCCATGCCGTCGAGGCGACGATTGCGTACGAGTGACGCCTTGGGGCGATGTTACGGAGCGCTATTCGTGCCGATAGGTGAAGATGCGAACGAGAGAGTGATGTGATGCGGTAGAGTCCAACGCGTCGAATGATGGTCTACGTATGTGGGATTCTATTCCTGAGCTGCGGCGTTGTAATGAATGCACGCACGGGGCTTGGTGTAGCGCCCATGAGTACGGTGCCGTACCTGATGTATATCATCGAGGGTTTGAGCCTCGGTACGGCATCGTTTATCGTGTATTGCGTATTCGTGGTTGCCCAGCTTCTCCTGGTGCGCTACCCGGATGTCAAGATTCTCTTGCAGATACCCGTCAGTCTGCTGTTTAGCGTTTTCATCGACGTGCTGGATATCTGGCTGTTTCCATTTACCGCAACGGGACTCATCGATGGCCTGGTCATGCTGGTCATCGCCGTATCGTTCACAGCGCTCGGCGTGACGCCGATCGTCTCCGCGCGGCTCGTTCCCGTTGCGCCCGACGGCATGGTGCAGACGCTCTCCCAGGTGTTTCACTGTGAATTTGGTAAGGCGAAGTATTTCTTTGACGGGAGCTGTGTGGGCATCTCACTGGTCTACGGGCTTGTGCGTACGGGTGCTGCGGTGGGCATCGGTATCGGCACCGTAGCCGCCGCGCTCCTGGCGGGCGGTATCTGCACGTTTTGGGGTCGTCTGCTCAACCGCAGGCTCATGGCCTTTATGGAAGAGCCTGCGAGCATGTAGACGCATTGAGCGAGAGGGGAGCGGCCATGAGGCAGCTGTTTGGAATTGATATCGGCGGAACGAGCGTCAAATGGGCGATTGTGAATGAGAACTACGAGTTTGGTGACCGTGGTTCGATTCCGACGGCGTTCGTCTCGGCCGATCAGCTGGTCGACGCGCTCGCGGCACTCGTAGGGCCGTATCGCGGACAGGTTGTAGGCGTGGGCATCTCGGCCCCAGGTGGCATCTTCGGTTACGAGGTCGATCCAGACGGGACGATCCATCGCGGTGGTGCGCTGCCGTACATGGACGGGTTTCCGCTTGGCCGAGCGCTGCGCGAACGGCTGGGGCTGCCCGTGACCGTTGTCAACGACGGCAAAAGCTGTGCGCTTGGCGAGTACGCTGCCGGCGCGTTGCGCGGCGTGGACGTGGGTTGCGTGGCGGTAATCGGTACGGGCATCGGCGGAGGCATCGTGGTTGACGGCCGGGTGCTGACAGGTGCGGGCGGCTTCGCGGGCGAGTTCAGCTTCCTGTCCAACAACGTAAGCGAACCGCTTGATCATCGTGATACGTTCGCGACTTCGAGCGGATGGCACGGCCTGCAGAATCTCGTGGCAGTCGAACTTGGCATTTCGGATGAAGCTGAACTGGAGGCCCTCGATGGCCGACGGATCTTCGAGCTACTGGAGCATGGGAGCGCGTCCGAAGTCGCCGCCGTGCAGCGCGGATTGGATGCCTATGCTGAGCTGTTTGATCGTGTGCTTGTGAATCTGCAGTGCGTCATCGACCCGGCAGTCTTCGCGATTGGTGGTGGCATCAGCTGCCATCCCGCGCTGTTCGAGGCGCTCGACCGTAAGATGGATGACGTCATGGCGCACTACACTGGTTTTCTGAAAGATATGCCTCGTCCGCACGTGGTCCCGGCGCAGCTGGGTAACGACGCCAATATCTACGGTGCCGTCGCAACTTGTTTGCAGGTGCTGTAAGTGCAGGCCATCTATTGGTCTGGTGGCGATTCCAGTCGCTGCCGGGTTTTTGGCTGTTGAGCTGCTCGCACGCTCTGCATTGCGGACGACGCAGCATCAATAGGTGAGGGGTCAGAAAACTAGATGCTGAACGGTCGATATTATCGGCTGCGCGGCGCCCCGTCCCAAAGTAGTCATTTGGGACGGGGCTTTTTTGACTGCTATCATGGGTGGGATTGTTGCGACCAGCTAAAAGAGCCCTGTCCCAAATTGACTACCGAGAGGATCTGCCATGGAGCGCATCGCGAGTTTTTCCGTTGACCATCTGCTGCTTGAGCCCGGCGTGTATGTGAGCCGCGTCGACCGCGATCCGGCGACCGGTGCCGCCGTCACCACCTTTGACCTGCGCTTGACCACGCCCAACAAAGAACCGGTTATGAACACGGCCGAGTGCCACACCATCGAGCATCTGGGCGCGACGTTCCTTCGCAACCATGCCGAGTGGTCGAGCCGTATTGTCTACTTTGGCCCTATGGGCTGCCGCACGGGCTTTTACCTGGTTGTGTTTGGCGAGGTGACGAGTGAGGAGATCTTGCCGCTCGTGCGCGAGTTGTTCGAGTTTGTTGCTGGCTTCGAGGGCGATGTCCCCGGTGCCGCTCCCGAAGAGTGCGGTAACTACCTGGACCAGAATCTCCCTATGGCAAATTGGCTCGCGCGTCGCTATCTCGACCGCGATCTGATCGATATCGATGAGGCACACCTGCACTATCAGCAGGCGTAAAGGTTTCGTCGCTCAAAATGAGTTCACTGGGCGCCTTCGCTTATGCGGGGGTGCCTTTTTGTTGAGCGGACATGGCGGACGTTTAAACCGCGCGTGATTGTTCTAGAATGTTCGTAATATCACACAAACGAACAGGAGCGAACATGCATATCTACTCTGTTACCGACCCCGAATTCAAACCCTATGGCCGCGTGTGGGATGACGTCCCGTCCAGCCTGACCGCCCCGCTCGTCGAGGCGCTCTCCGCAACGCCCATCCCCGAGGGCAGCAAGTACGTGGCCTCCGCGCCTGAGCTGGAGCAGGTCGAGGGCGCCGATGCGCTCGGCCTGCTCATGTATGGCGGCCGTCCGTTCCAGCTGGGCTGGTGCAACGGCCACAACACGAAGCTCAACTGCTTGGAGTATCACCGCGCGAGCGAGTTCAACCTGGGTGCTCGCGACTTTATTCTGCTGCTCGCCAAGCGTGAGCAGATTGTCGACGGCAAGCTCGACACCGCGCAGGTCAAGGCGTTCCGCGCGCCCGCCGGCACGCTCGTCGAGGTCTACGCCACCACGTTGCACTACACGCCGTGCATGGTCGACGACGGTGGCTTCCAGGTGATGGTTGCGCTGCCCGCCGGCACCAACGGTCCGCGCCCCGAGGCTGCGGCCGACATGCCCGCGGCCGGTGATAGCTACTGCTACTGGAAGGCCGACAAGTGGGTTCTCTGCCACGCAGATAGTCCCAAGGCTGCCGAGGGCGGCTACGTAGGTCTCGTCGGCAAGAACCTCGACATCACCGTGGACTAGGGTCTTCCGTCTCAATCTGTAACAGTTGGCGCGCTAAATCGTCTCTATCTGTTACAGATCAAGACGAACCACGGAGGCCGCCCGAACAATCTCAATCTGTAACGCCAAGCCCGGTTTTGACGGCCTAACTGTTACAGATCGAGACAAGCGGGCCCAACCCACCACAAAGGTGCCTGTCCCCATTGTGGTGGCTGTCTAGAGCTGGCTGCGCAGATAGTCAGCCATATATGGAACAGCGAAACGCACGTAACCGCGGCGTGCCTGTTCGATAACGCCGACGTCGATGAGGCGTCGGCGATACTTTTGGGCATAGTCGGGTGTGACTGACATGCGCTCGGCCACATTGGAGATGCGCGACACGCCGTCTTTGTCATCAGTCATTGCGTCGAGAAACGCGACGTCTTGGTCCGATAGCGCGGCGAGCGTCGTTTCACAAACATCGTTTTCGAAATCGGCCTTTGACGCTTCGATAGCTCCGTCGACTTGCTCTGGCGTTACGTATTCTCCTGCCTGGCAGCGATTGGCGATGTTGTAGCCGATGAGCTGCAGCATATAGGGCGATCCTTGGGTTGCACGAGCGGCACGGAGGCGAAGATCGCCTGGAATATCAAGGTCGAGCTCTTCGAAAGCCCGCTGATAATAGGCATCGACATCTCCGACTGAAAGCGGTTCGAGCGTGACTTTGCGTGCGCGGTTGAGAAATGTCAGTACGCGGTCGTTGAGTGTCGCGGAGACTGCTCCCGGGAGGCCCGCCATGACGAGCGCGACGTTGAGTCCCTCGCCGACCAGCTCTTGATAGGCGGTGACGAGCTGTCTGATCTCGGGTGAATTTGCCTGGAGCTCGTCGATGAGGATGAGGATGCCGTGTCCCTGCTCGGTTAACTTGCGTGCCAACTGCGTGAGTTTGAACTGGAAACTCTTAGTTTCCTGTACGTCGCGCGTAAACTCGAGGCCGGCTGAGAAACCGAAGACGCTCAAACTGCCACCTGTAAGTTTGGGGAGACGATGCTTGTTGGCGTAAGGCTCGCCCGCTTCCTGGATTTTCTCAACAATGCGCTCGAGCATATCCTCGGAGGCTACGGTGGGCGTGGCGACAACAAAGCCGAGCTTGCGGGCGCGATCGGCAAGTTCCCACAACAGAACCGTTTTGCCGCTGCCTCGCTGGCCGAGCATGAGCATGGCTCGGTCTCGATTGCCCGGCTCCTGCTCAAGGCCGGAGATGAATGTCGAAATCACGCTCCCGCGTCCCACCAGATAGGACGGGCGATTTCCAAATGAGGGGGAGAAGATGGTTTCAGTCATAAGTCTCCTTTCCTTTTTTTCCTATTTTTTCCTTTTTTTCCTATTCAGTCAAATGAGTTGCTGAGCGAAGGCGGCTAAGTAGGTCTCATCGGCAAAAACCTCGACATCGCCTGCGACTAGAATCTTCTGTCTCGATCTGTAACATCTAGCGGGCTAAATCGTCTCTACCTGTTACAGATTTAGACAAACTGCAAGGGACTGGCCGAACAATCTCAATCTGTAACACCTGGCCCGGTTTTGGCGGCCTACCTGTTACAGATCGAGACAAATCGCCCCAAACCGCCACAAAGGCGCCTGTCCCCTTGGTGGTGAATTGGGCAGGCGGGTATCAAAAAGTGTCAGGCGGGGTGGCTGCCGGGCGCCTGCACGCGAAAAGAAGTATCGGCCTGTGCCACCGCCGTTGAGCGACGCGTTGTTTGCAGGGATACTGAGCCTATGACAACAGCGTGCGAAAGGATTGATACATGGCTTTCCGTAATGACTTCCTGTGGGGCGGCGCAACGGCTGCCAACCAGTGCGAGGGTGCCTACGACGTGGACGGCCGCGGCCTGGCCAACGTGGACGTGGCTCCGCACGGCCCCGAGCGCTATGCGGTGGTCTCCGGCCAGCGTAAAATGCTCGACTTCGAGGACGGCTATTACTATCCCGCGCAGACCGGCATCGATTTCTATCACCACTACAAAGAGGACATCGCTCTCTTTGCCGAGATGGGCTTTAAGACCTTCCGTATGAGCCTGGCTTGGACCCGCATCTTCCCCAACGGCGACGAGACCGAGCCCAACGAGGCTGGCCTGGCCTTCTACGAGGAAGTATTCCGCGAGTGTCAGGCGCACGGCATCGAGCCGCTCGTGACCATCACGCACTTCGATTGCCCGATTCACCTCATCAAGGAGTACGGCGGCTGGCGAAACCGCAAGCTCATCGACTTCTACAAGAACCTCGCGACCACGATCTTTACCCGCTACAAGGGGCTGGTGAAGTACTGGCTCACCTTCAACGAGATCAATATGATCTTGCACCTGCCGTTTATGGGTGCCGGTCTGGTCTTTGAGGAGGGCGAGAACAAGGAGGCCGTCGAGTACCTGGCCGCCCACAACGAGCTCGTCGCCAGCGCTTGGGCAACCAAGATCGCCCACGAGATCGACCCCGAGATCAAGATCGGCTGCATGCTCGCCGCGGGTAGCTACTACCCCTACAGCTGCCGTCCGGGCGACGTGCGCCAGGCGCAGCTCGATAACCAGGACAACTACTTCTTCGTCGACGTCCAGAGCCGCGGCTACTACCCGGCATATGCCGTCAAGAAGCTCGAGCGTCTAGGCATCGATGTGGGCATGACGGACGAGGACCGCGAGATCCTGGCCGCTAACACCGTCGACTTCATCAGCTTTAGCTATTACAGCACCCGCTGCTCTGCCGGTGCCGATAACCCCGATGTCGAGCGCACCCAGGGTAACGCCTTCGCCGGCGCCAAGAACCCCTACCTGCAGGAGAGCCAGTGGGGCTGGGCCATCGATCCTCTGGGCTTCCGCATCACCCTCAACGACCTGTACGACCGTTATCAGAAGCCGCTGTTTGTGGTCGAGAACGGTCTGGGCGCCAAGGATGTTGTCGAGGAGGATGGCTCCATCAACGACGACTACCGTATCGACTACCTGCGCCAGCATATCGCCGCGATGCGCGATGCGGTGACCGAGGACGGCGTTGACCTGCTGGGCTACACCACCTGGGGCCCGATCGACCTGGTGTCTGCCGGCACGGGTGAGATGTCCAAGCGCTACGGCTTTATCTATGTGGACCGCGACGACGCCGGCAACGGTACCCTCAAGCGTTCCAAAAAGAAGAGCTTCGACTGGTACAAGAAGGTTATTGCTTCTAATGGTGAGGACCTGTCCTAAGGAAGCTGAGACACTCAACTTCATAGCCTTCTAACCAAGGCGCCCGGCGAGTAGTTATTGCTCGCCGGGCGCCTTGCCGTCTGCGGATTTTGGGACATGCGGCCCGCTTTTTGGGCCCGCCTGTCGGTACACTAAAGGGACTATGAGTACCCGCGAGCGACATATCGGCCACGCGGCCGCCCGGACCGCTCCGGTTGCGGATCCCAGGGGCGGCAGGCTCTTCGCCATGCCGCGATTCCTTGTTGGCATAACGCATCAGGTGTACCGTCACCGCGTCTTTGCTATCGCCGGCGCCATCACCGCGCTGTTCCTCATGCTTTTGGCGATCTTGCCGGTGCTGTTCGCCTTCGACCCCAAACTTTCTAACGCCGTGCCCGCCTATAGCGAGGTGTCCGAAGAGGTCGTGGATGGGCTCACCCATTCGAGCCCTCTCCCGCTGCTTGTCGCCGCAATTGTATTTTCGATTTGGGGCGTGTTGGTCTATCTGCGTTGTTTGGACTATGTGTTGCGCCGCCGCCTTGTTGCCATCGCCACCATCTGTGCCCTGTGGATGATCGAGGTCATTCTCAAGTACAAGTCGTACACGCCGTTCTATGCCACCTTGCTGTGGTACCTGTACTACGTGCCCATGACGCTCATTCCGCTGCTCTACCAGCTCTGCGGCCTGCGCCTTGCGGGCCTGGAGCAACGCCGCCTGGGTCGCCGCTACCGTGCTGCGCTGTGGATTGTGGCCATCCTGCTTATCGGATTTGTGCTCACCAACGATTTTCACCAGCAGGTCTTCCGCTTTGACCGTACAAGCGACACCTGGAGCAACGATTACACGTACGGCCGGGGTTATTTCGCCTTCCTCGTGTGGACGGCCTTTAACTTCGTGGCCTTTTTTATCCTGGTTGGTCGGTCCTCGTCCTTTCGCATCCAACGTTTCTCGGGCACGGCGGCGCTCGTGCTGCTGGGCGGCGCATTCTTTGGCATCTCATATGCTCTGCGCGTGCCCTGGGCATGGAGGCTCAACTTTTCGCTCGTCTATTGCATCCTGTGCGTGGTGGCGATGGAAATCTGTCTCGATTGCGGTGTCATTCCGTCGTACCACGATATCGCCGGCATCTTCGACACCTTGCCGCTTGACCTCAAAGTTCTAACGCGCGACCTGCAGGAGGTCTATGCCACGCCGGTGTCAAAGCCAATGCCGGTAGGCGTGCGCGAGGGGTTGCGGACCCAGGAGCACGGCCGCGCCCATGCCTTTACCGTGGCGTCCGATCCCGATGTGATGTATCGTGCTTTTCCGCTGCTGGGGGGATCGGCCCTGCTTGCCCAAGACGTATCGGAGCTCAACGAGCTCAATCGCGAACTGGCACATCGTCGCATGGAGCTGCAACGCCAAAACGAGCTGCTTGCCGCCGACTACGACCTTAAGACACATTTGGCAGATCAAGAGGCCGAGACCTTGCTAGTCCAAGACGTGGACCAGGCGCTTGCCCGCGCGCTCGAAGAGATGTACGACTTGTTGAGCTCGCTGCCGCCGTTGACTGACGAGGAATCTTCGCGCGAGCGTTACCGCATGCTGCAGCGCGCCAAGATGCTCGTTGCCTATTGCAAACGGAAGGGGTCGCTCACGTTGGCACAGCACGGGGAGAGCGGTTTTGACCGCGACCGCATTCAGCTCATTGCCAACGAGCTCGCAAGCGACCTGCGCACGATCGATGTCGATTGCGCCTCGATTATTGCCATACGGCGCCCGATGCACGCCAGTACGGTAAGCGCGCTGTACGACTGCGTGTATGACTTTGCGTTTTTTGCCTACACCACCGATCATCCGGCACTTATGTATCACTTGGGCGACCATGACCGATGCAGCGTCGAGCTGCGCGCCACACTTTTTTCCAACGATGATGAAGATCTTTCGCAGACGCCCGCTGCGCAAGAGCTCGAAAGCGCTTTGCAAGGGCGCAACGTGGCATACCGCCTTGAGGGCGAGTCCGGTCAGCTGCGCATGATCGTCTTGATGCCGAGGGCGGGTGAGTGACGATGCAGATTTCGCTCATCCTTCCCCAAATCGTTGCGCTCGATGTTGTCTTTGCCCTGGCTGCGTGTCTGCAGACGATCCACGTCCCGCTCATCGCATCGCGCCGCTCGTCCTATAACCGTAAGGTGATTTGCGCCTACGAGGCTAGTCTTGTGCTTCACCTGATGATTTCGGCGCTCATCTTGTTCACGTCGTCTGGCTCGTATCTGGTGGCGCCGCTTGACGTTTGCGCCAGGGCAATGGGCGGAGCGTTGTGGCTCAATGCCGCAATCTTTGCCTATGGCGTGGTACTTATGGTGCACTATCGTCGTCCCGTCATGCTGGTCGAGCTGCTGCTTGTTGTCGCCGTTACACCACCGGTGGTTTTTGCCATGGGCTCGGCGTGGACCGTTGTCCTTATCGCAGAGGGAGCGTTCTTCCTGTTCCGTTCCATCGCGGCGCTCTTGATGGACGTCCGTAACCGCCAAGAGGATATCACCTTGTTCTCGACGATCGAGACCATCAACGTGATTCCCGTGGGCATCCTGTATCTAGACCCGAGGGGCCGTCCGCTGCTCATGAACCGCTGCATGCGCAAAAACCTCGTAGAGCTCCATATGCCCACCGACCTGGGCGACATGAGCAGCACATGGAACGACCTGCGCAAACTGAGCATGCAAATGCCCGAAAGCAGCGCTAATCGCGCCCATATCGACCTTGATCGCTTTGGTAGGGATCGCGCCGTGGTCGAGATCTCTCCTTCCGAGATTCGTCTGTTCGTGCGTGACTCCGTTACGGTCTCGAGCCGTCCGTTCGAGCGCGTCGTCGGCCTGGACGTGACGGAATACGCACACGCCTACGACCGTCTGGCGCAAGCCAACCACCTGCTTGAGCGTGCTGGCCAAGAGCTCCAGGCCCAGATTGAAGAAGCCAAAAAGGTTGCCGACAATGCGGCCTACCTACGTATGCGTGCCCGCGTTCACGATGTGATCGGCCAGCGCCTGTCCATTCTTCATCGCTATTTGGAGGAGGGACGTCTGGATGATGAGTCGCTCGAGCAGATTGACCCGTTGCTGCGCTCAATAGCCGCCGATTTGCGAAGTGGCGGTGCCAGCGAGCCTGCAGAGCAGCTGAGCGATATCGTCCACGCCTTTGGCTTGGTGAGTGTGCAGATCGATGTTGAGGGTGCGCTGCCTGAGGACGCGCGTGTCGCCGCCGCATTTTTGCAGATTATCCGCGAGGCCTCGACCAATGCTACCAGGCATGCGCAGGCGCATCAGGTCCACGTGCGCCTGTGGCAGGAGGGGACGAATGCTAGCGCCGTCGCGCGCATGACGATTTCTAACGACGGGTCCCCGGCCCCCGTATCGTATCGCGAGGGAACGGGTATCCCAGGTATGAGGCATGTCGCGCAAGATTTGGGCGGCGGCCTGGAAGTCCACGCCGCCCAGCCCTTTACGCTTGCGGTGTCCATCCCGCTGAGCCCCAACGCCACGGTCCAAAGGAGAAGTTCATGATCCGCGTGTTAATTGTCGAAGATCAGGCCATTCTGCGTGAAAGCCTGGCGCGCTCCATTGGCGACCAGCCCGATATGACCGTCGTCGCCGCGATCGCCGATGCCTCCGAGGCCTTGGGTGTCGCGCTCAAGGAGCGCCCGGACATGATATTGATGGACGTGTGCACCGAACACGATTCAAACGGCATCGTGGCGGCGGCGCGCATCAAGGAGCAGCTGCCCGAGTGCCGCGTCATCATCATGACAGGCATGCCCGAGATCACCTTTGTCGATCAGGCTCGCGAGGCGGGCGTCGATAGCTTTGTGTACAAGAACGTTGGTATCGACGAGCTGTTCGCCGTGATGCGCTCCACGCTGGCGGGCTACTGCACGTTTCCCAAGCCGCCCGAGAGCATTTTTTCGGGTACGGCGGCACTCGACGATGTCGAGCTGTCGATTTTGCGCCTTGCCTGCGAGGGCAAAAGCCGCCGCGAGATCGCGGCCGAGCTGTTTATGAGTGAGGGTACCATCAAGCGTCGCATCTCGGAGATTCTGAGCAAGACCGGCTACGACAACATCATGCGTCTTGCCGTGCGCGCGGTAACGGAGGGCAGCATCGTCCCCAACATGGAGCGCCCGTAATCGACGCGCTCGCCGTGTTCCGGCGCCGTAAAGATAGGCCGCCCGCCGTTTTGCATCAGAAAACGACGGTCGGCCTGCTTGTGCGGCTGTACTGTCGGCATAAAAACGACGGGGCCGCAGGATCAACTCCTGCGGCCCCGCCTGGCAAGTGCGCGGATGTGTCCGCCAATCCGTGGCTGATGTTACGTGCCGCTACGCGATGGTTGCGGTGTAGGAGGCGACGTCCTCGTAGGAATCGGTCAGATAGGCGTCGATGCCGATGGTCGTGTTGACCAGGTCGTCAAGGCTGTCAAGCTCGCCGCTCGAGAATGTGAATTCCTCGGTGGCGTTGGTGCCGGGCATCAGGTTAGCCGAGAACCAAGGTTCCTTCATGGTGCCGTTGACGTTGGTCTTGCCGGAGGGAGCGTAGAAGGTCAGGTCCTTGTCGCTCTTGTTGGTGATGTTGACGACAAAGCCGATGTCGCCCCATTCGTCCTTGAACTTCTCGGTGATGGTGATGGTGCACAGATCGTCATCGGCGACGGTGACGGCGGGGGAGATTTCGACGCTCTGGACGTCGTCGTCTTCGACGGCCTCATCGATCTCCTCTTCCTTCTCGGCCGCCTCGCGATCCTTTTTTAGCGTACCGGACAGATCCTTGTCGGACTTCGTAAAGATAAGCTTGTCGCCTTCCACCTCGAGGACGAGCTTGCCGTCCTTGAGTTTCATGTCCTGCGAATCGCCGTCGGCGGTGATGGTTGCAGTGGTGGCGTCCTTGGCCTCCCATTTCAGGTCGGCGACCTCAAGGAACATGTCGAGGACGCCCGTGCCGTCTTCGTCGAGGATCAGGATACAGTTGAGGCCCCACTCCTTGAGCATATCCATGTACTCATCGGTGAGCTCTTCGCCCTCCAGGGTTCCACCCGAGAGTTCCCAGCTGCCGACGAAGTTGGCCTTGGGGTCCTTGCCGCCGCCGCTGCAGCCCGTTAGGGCAAAGGCGAGCGCCAGGACGCATGTCAGGAATGCGAGTACGGACTTTTTGAACGTTGTCTTCATGGTGTCCTCCTTTATCGAACGAAACCCATAGAAGCAAATGCGGGGGTGGCGGACCTCCCCGCCAATTACCAGGTAGAGGGGCTAGGGCCTGGGCGTTCCGCAGTTGCTGCAGAACTTGCCGCCGTTTTCGCTGCCGCAGTTGGGGCAGAACCACTTGGTCGGTGCCGGGGCGGGTGCGGGACTGCCACACTCGGGGCAGAACTTGCCGGTGTTGGTGGCACCGCAACTGCAGGTCCACGTGCCGGCCGCGGGGGCAGCGGCAGGAGCTGGTGCGGGGGCGGGTGCCGGAGCCGGCTGTGGGGCGGCCTGCTGCTGTGCCTGGCCGGCGGCGAACAGCTGGCTGGCGTTCATGCCGCCCATGCCGCCCGCCATACCCATGCCCATAAAGCCGGCCATCGCGCCGTTGGGGTTGGCGGCTGCCGCGCGCATCGCATCGCTCTGGGCGCTGGCGATGTTGGCGGCTGCCATGGTGGGATCGCGCATGACCGCGGCCTTCTGCAGGTCCTTGATCATTTGCTCGTCTTCTTGCGAGGCGGCGATGGAGTTGACGCCAAAGCTCACGATCTCGACGCCGCGCAGGTCGCGCCAGTCGGCGGAGAGAACCTCGTTGAGCGCGCGGGCGAGCTCGGTGGTGTGGCCGGGGATAGCGCTGTAGCGGATGCCCATCTCCGAGATCTTGGCAAAGGCGGGTTGCAGAGCGGTGAGCAGCTCGGACTTAAGCTGGCTATCGATCTTATCGCGCGTGTAGCTATCGGTCACGTTGCCGCACACGTTGGTGTAGAACAGCAGCGGGTTGGTGATGCGGTACGAATACTCGCCGTTGCAGCGAACGGAGATGTCGACATCCAGGCCAATGTTGTTATCGACCACGCGGAAGGGCACAGGCGAGGCGGTGCCGTACTTGTTGCCGATGATCTCCTTGGTGTTGATGAAGTAGACACGCTGGTCCTTGCCCGCGTCGCCGCCAAAGGTAAAACGGCTGCCGATATTGGCGAACGTCTCCTTGATGGAGTCGCCCAGGTTGCCGCTAAAGACGCTCGGCTCGCTGCCGGTGTCAAAGACAAACTCGCCGGGCTCCAGCGCGACCTCGATGATCTTGCCGTTTTGCACCACGAGCATGCCCTGGCCGTCGTTGACGGCGATGACGGAGCCGTTGGAGATGACGTTGTCCTCGCCGCGCGTGTTGGAGCTGCGGCCGCCGGTGCGCTTGCTGCCCTTGCAGGCCAAGACGTCAGCGGGCATCGATTCGCAATAGATATATTCCTTCCACTGGTCGGCCATGACGCCGCCGGCAGCACCCAATCCAGCTTTCAAGAGTCCCATGGTGATCTTCCTTTCTCGTCAAAGGCCGGGTGGTATTGGTTAGAATGGCTAATCGTCCTTGTTGTCCTTCATGACAACGGTGGTCTCGGTGTGGCTGAAGGTGTCGTGCTTCTCGGTCAAGTCGAGCTCGCCGCAGTAGCAATCGGCGTGGGTGGCCTCGTTGGCCGTCTTGAGCTGGCCTACCAACAGCACGTCTCCGATGATTACGATGATCAGCGGTGCGACGATGTTGATGAGGATGCCCTCGATATCAAAGGTGAGGTAGTCCGGATCGAAGGCGTTCTCGCCCATAAAGAGAATCTGGGAGAGGACAAACCCGATTACAAAGAACAGCACCGAGGCGATGGCGAGCTTGGGCTTGGAGCAGGGAAGCTCGCCGACCATGCGGCCGGTTTGGCCGTTCATGGCAAACAGGTAACTCTTGCCGTTCCACGAGGTGGAAAGCATCCACACGGGGAACAGGGCATAATCGTTTTCTTCCCAGGTGTAGTCGAGCTGCTTGCTTTCGACTGTGGCGTCGTCATATTCGTCGACGACGGTCTCGCGCAGGGCCGAAATCGTACTTTCTTCCATACGACGCTCGGCGCGCGCCTTGCAGGTCTCGCAATCCTCATCGTAGCGGTTGGCGATGTAGCCGGGCATATACGCGACCGAGAACGGGCGCAGCGCGTCGTAGTCAAACGGCTCGATGGCATCCATATGGCCGTCGGGCATCTTGGACGATCCGTCGACGGGCACGCGCTCAAACGAGATTTTGCCCTTACGGTAGGCGTCGTAGTGGTCGGTGGTCGTGACAGTGCGGTCGGATTCCTCGGTCACGGTCTCGTTGGTCGCATCGAAGTACACTTCGCCATCCACGCGGGCGCCGTAGAGCCAAAACGGCACGTAAACGCCTTGGACCTCGTCGATGTGGTTGCCGGTGACAAAGCTCTTGGGCAGCAGGATTTTGCCCTTGTAGTGCTCTTTGAGTGCTGCCATAACATCATCGCGCCCGAGCTTAAACGGAATCACCAGGTCGGGTGAGAAGTCGCCCGAGAGCTGGCCGGGCGCCACGGCGGAGTTGCCGCAGTATGGGCAGGTGGTAACGGCGACGGTGCCGTCCGAGACCAGCTCGGCGCCGCACGACGAGCAGATGTAGCCGGCGTTTTGGGCCAGATCCTGCACGGCATCGTCGACAGCAGGTTTGGGGGCCGCGGCTGCGGCATCGGCTTTGGCATCTGCCTTGTCCTGGCGCTCGCGATAGAGGGCCTCGACTTCTTCGACTTCAAAACGCGAATCGCAGTAGTCGCAGACAAGCTTTTGTTCGGCACTGGCAAAGTGAAGGGGGCCGCCACACGCGGGGCACTGATAGTTGACACTCTCGAAGGCCATGATCGGTCCTTTCCGTGCCGGAGGCTATGCGCCGATGGCGCCGCCGCAGTATTCGCAGCGTCCACTGGCATCGGGAATGGTGGTTGCACCGCAGAAGGGGCAGGTGACCGCGGTCTTGGGGGCCTTGGCGGCCACGACGCTGTCGCGTGCCTCCTGACGCAGCTGTACCAGCGCATCGCGGACTTCGGTTGCCTGGCGCTTGGCCTCGCGATATTCGATGGAGCCACGCTGATCGATGGTGGAGTCGTTCACGCGCAGGTTGATCTCGGTAAAGTACGGCGTGTTGACGTGGATGGTCAGGTTAAAGTCGTAATCCAGGTCGTAGCGCGGCGGGTTGTAGCTCTCGCGCTCGCCGTCCTTGGTCTCGCGATAGATCTCGGTGCGATGCTCGTCGATATCCATATCGCAGCCGAGTACCTGTGAGAACTCGATGATGTCGGGATTGGCGTCGCGCCAGCGGCTCTGCGAAGTGATGATCAGCAGACCCGCGTCTTCGTCGAGCATGATGTTGGTGCGCCCGGCAGAGAGTGTGCGCGTGGGGTTGAACGAGGCCAGGCGCTCGGCGTTGGCCTCGCGGTAGGCGAGTTGCTCGCGGATATCGTCCGCGGTGCTGGAGCGCCAACCACTAAAGAAGGGGGAGAGCTTGCCTGCGCACTCTTTGCACAGGTAGCCTTCGTTGATCTTGGTCTTTCCCAAAATCCCCAGTTCGGTACCGCAAATCGCGCACTCTTTCTTCTCGAACATCTTGTCAAAGAAGCCCATGGCTGCCTCCCATCAACAGGTAGCGTGTGTCACTTTTGATGATGGGTGAGCGCGCGATCTTTCACGATACCCAGACGGCTCAAGGAGTCTCCACAACTGGGACACATGGCCCATTTTCGGCCACTCATTGGGGACGTACTTAAATGAGTGGCAGCTGGGGACAGTCCATGCCGAATGTGGCGGCTGCCGAATGTGGGCGCCGTCCCTGCTATGCCACGGTCACGGCAACCTGGGCGTAGCGGCTGCAGGGGCGCTCGGCGCGCGTCTGCACGGTAAGGGTGAGCACGAAGCGGTCGCCGGGCTGCGCGTCGGCGGGCACGATAAAAGCGGTGCTCACCGTGCATTCCTGCCACAGCGAAAGATCCTGCGTGCCTGCATAGCTCGACGGGTCCACGGCGACATCCCAATGTGCATCAAAGCCCTTGCCGTCGGGGTCGACGACGGTCGCTGCAAGGGTGACGTGCTCGCCGGCTGTAGCGCTGCGGTCGGCCGTGACCTCGACAACATGTGTCGGATGCGAACAAGCTGCCGGATCATGGGCGCACCATTGCGCGCGGGCGGCAAAGTCTTCCTGATAGGCGCGCAGGTAGGGATTGGGGTTGCCGTCTACGGGCGTGCCGATGGCGGCAAAACCGGCGGGTGCGTCCGTATCGGGATGTCCATCAAGAAACATGCGGCCGAGCAGTGTGTCGAAGCCGCGGTCGTCGATGCCGCGCAGGCCAAACGGCAGCAGCGGAATATAGGTCATGCTGTCGCCTTCGGCCATAAAGTCGCCGCGCTCAAACTGCATCGCGGGCATGCCTTCTAGACCCCAATCCAGACGGGCATGCTTGCCAAACTGAAAGCGCTCGGGCTCATTTTCGTAGACCTTGCCGTCGCCATAGAGCATGTAGCGTGCCATGAGGGGGCCGTTACCCTGCGTGAGATTCTGCTCAGGCCAAGGTGCCTTAAACAGCGGCAACGTATCGGGTTGAGCCATCTTGGCATCGACATAGCCGCCATACATATAGGGCACACACCAAAAGATGAGCTCGGGAAAGAGCTCGCGTCCATGGTCGAGCCATGAGTTGTCCTGCCCCACGCCATCGGCAACGCCCATCACGCGCACCTTCTGATAGACCCGCTGCTGCACGGCAGGCCATTCGGGCGTGGCGCGATAACGCTCGGCAATACTCATGAGGGCGCGAACGATGGTGTTCATGCCACCCCAGCTGAGCAGCCATAACGTACGCGGATCATCATCCAAGATTGCCTGCGCAATTACACGAGATCCCTCAGTTTCCTCAGTCACATCACCCTCAAAGGCAACATTTCCCACAAAGGTGCGCTCGATCATCTGGGCGGGCGTGGGAAACGGCGGCTCACCGGCAGCGCCCGCATTCGCCTGCAACTGCGGCCAAGCCTGGGCATATTCATTACTCCAGAGACTCTCAATCCAATGCTCGGGAAACGGACGATACTCACGAAGCTCGCCGGCCAGCGGATCGGGCTCATGAGGCACAACATCCCACTCATAAGAGCGACGCCCTTTGGTCCGCCAATGCGAATTCACCTCGCCCAGCGTATGAACCCCATCCCCAAGAAAGTGATACTGCGAAGCCGTGTACACCACAGCCTGAACATCAAGCACATTAAGATACAGAGCCAAATGAACGAGCGAGTTCATATCGTCGACTTCCATATCGGTAGTAACAATCACCCGAGTTAACTCTTGGGACATAGGAACAGCTCCAATCAAAATCAATTCAGCCAGTTACGCGCAAGGCAAGACGGGACCCGGTCCCCATCGCCGCCGACCCGGCGTGCTGCCGGAAGCGGCCGGCCAGGGCCAACGACAATGGCAACGCAGCGGGGGCCGGGTGTTAGTTTTGCAAACATTCCGCAGGGGGCATGGGAAGGCGCAGCGCGAAGCGCAAAGCGCCGCCCCATGCATGCCCGAGGACGTTTGCAAAACTAACATCCGGTCCCCGCGCCGGGACGGATTACCTATTGACCCTGGCCGACCACTCCCAGCAGCCCACCGGCTCGCCGTCGATGAGCACGCTGCCCCCGTCGAAGTCTTGATAACACAGGTCGTTGAATTGGTGGATCCACACGCCGTGGTTGAACGTCTTCTTGGGCGAGCCATCGGCCTCGCGATAGCGACCGGTCAGGTCCTCGACATGGCTAAAGTAGGTAAGGTGCACGTTGGCTCCGGCGTCACGCAGGCGTGCCGTGAGCGGCAGCACGGTCTGCTGCGGCGACACGAGCTCGTCGCCCTTGGAGTGCGTAAACCACAGCGGCGTCTTGGCGAGCGCGGCTACGTCCTCGTCCGTGGCGTTGTACCACGGGGCACAGCAGGGAAGGCCGGCGGCGAAGAAATCGGGGTAGTCGGCGCACAGACGCAGGGTCATAAAGCCGCCGTTGGAAAGGCCGGCGACCACGATGCGGTCGGTGTCGATGCGCTCGGCATGCTCGGCGACAAACTCGTCGATGAGCGCCTTGAGTACGGGGGAGTAGATGCTCTGGTTGGAGCGGCCGAGCTGCTCGACGCCGTTATCCATCCAAAACGTGGGAGACTGCGGCACGAGCACCCAGGCAAAGCCGCCAAAGTAGCGCTGGATTTGCGCCTGGCTAATGGCTGTCACACGGTTGCCGATATAGGCGCGCGTGGCGCCTTCGCCCTGCGTGGCACCCCTGCCTTCGCCAGCGCCGTGTAGGTACACCACGAGCGGGGCCTTTTGGGGCACGACCGTGGCCTCGGGCGCGAAGGGATTGAAGCAGGCCGAGTCCTCGGCTTTAAAGCTGGGCTCAAAGAAGCCGTACTCGAGCGCGATGCCATTGACGGCGGTCTTTTGCACGGCATTGCTCCAGCCCTTGAGCGCGGGGCAGATGTCGCCGCGACAGGTATCGAAGACCAGGCCGCAGGTGGGTTCGCCGTCGTCGCCGGGAAGAGCCGCGAGCTGCGTGACGTGAAGCTGGTTATCGAGCATGCGCGAGCCCATGACGCCGCCTTCGATCTTTTTGGTCAGGCGCTGCTCGGCGACCTCGAGTGCCACATGGGTGCCCACGGCGAGCTTGCGGCCGTTCTCGTCACTCGGATACGCGGCGAGAACGTCGATGTAACCCACGGAGGGCGTGGCATGGTCGGCGCCGTGCTCCTTGCGCATCAGGACCTCGCCCGTGCGCTCGTGACGCTCTACATATATATGGAAAGTGTTCGCATCGACATCGTTGGCGCGCACGGTGCAGGGTAGGTCGAGAACGACCTTGCTGATCCAGGGGCCAAAGTCGCCCAAGGTGCTGACGGTTGCGTAGGTGCACGATTTGAGTTCCATGAGCTGCCTCCCTTGTGCCGCGCGTGCTAAACAATCGCGGCAATACAATCTAAACATGTTTAGTGTAAAGCAGAATTTGAGAATAAGCGGATGAACTCGGTAAACGGTAGCATCAAACGTTCAATGAACTACTAAACACTCGTTTACTACTATCTAGCAGGGCTTTTGTTGATGAGTCAACAAGGCATTGAGATGCCAGATTATATAAAATCCCACGTAAAAGACCATTTATAAATAAATGTCACTATATGTAATGCCTCTGCATTCAATTACGTTCACCCCCGATTTCCTACCGTTCACCGGACTGCAAACGGCAAAACTGCCACAAATTCAATGCTGAGTGTAAACTAAGCGCTGTAAACGTTCAGTAAACAGATTGTTTACGACAGCGTATCCAAGGGTTCGGTAACCGTAAGGGGTTATAGTCACCGGGCCAAAGGCGTGCCTGCGCCCAAGCGATTAGGCACACGACGATATGGGGAGGGGTCCCATGGCAGTAGATAACAAGCAGATTGCCACCGATGTCCTCGAGCTCGTGGGCGGTGCGGAAAACGTCACCGTCGCCACCAACTGCATGACGCGCCTGCGTCTGACGCTCAAGGATAACAGCAAGGCCGACGTGGAGAAGATCAAGAAGGTCAAGGGTGTTCTGGGCTGCCAGTTCGCCGGCAGCCAGCTCCAGGTCATCATCGGCCAGAACGTGCCCAAGGTGCTCGCCGAGTTCGTCGCCATGTCCGGCGTCAAGCAGGGTGCCGCGGTCGACGAGAACCTCGACGCTCCTAAGGAGAAGTTCGAGCTCAAGAACCTGCCCAACATCATCCTCGACTACCTGTCGGGTTCCATGACCCAGCTGATTCCGCTGCTCATGGCCGGCGGTCTGTTCCGCACCATCGCTGCGGTTCTTGGTCCCACCATGCTCGGCGTTATCTCCGATACCGATCCGACCTACACGTTCCTCTACACCACCCTGTACGAGGCCACGTTTACCTTTATCCCCATCTACTTGGGCTATGCCGCTGCTAAGAAGCTCGGCGCCTCTCCGGTTCTGGGCATGCTCCTCGGCGGCGCTCTCATGGCCCCGTCCGTCGTGAGTGTCGCGACTCAGGAGGGTGGCGGAATCATCTCCGTCTATGGCATCCAGATCACCGCTGCCAACTACCAGCAGTCCGTCCTGCCGATTATCCTCTCGGTGCCGGTCCTCTACTTTGTTGAGAAGTTCTTTAAGAAGGTCATGCCCGACGTGCTGTCCACGGTCTTCACGCCGTTCTGCACCATGATCGTCACCATCCCCATCGCCTTCATCGTCCTTGCCCCGATCGGCAACGAGCTCGGTACGCTGATTGCCAACGCCCTCTTTGGTCTCGCCGACCTTGGCGGTATCGGCATCCTGATCGTCATGGCCGTCCTCGGCGCCTTCTGGCAGCTCTTCGTGGTCTGCGGCATGCACATGCCCGTCATCCTGCTCGCTCAGGTTCAGATCATCGCCGCCGGCTACGATCCCTTCGTCTTCGTTTCCACCAACTGCGCTATGGCCGCCGTCTGGGGCTGCGCTTTCGGTGCCTTCCTCAAGATGAAGAACCCCGACGAGAAGGGTCTTGCTCTGGGCTACGTCATCTCCGCCATCGCCGGCGGCGTCACCGAGCCCGCACTCTTCGGTATCCTCATGCGCTTCCGCCGCACCATGCTCGGTATGTTCATCGGCGGTGCCATCGGTGCCGTGTTCTCCGGCCTCATGGGTGTTACTTACTACCTGGCCGGCGGTGCCTCCAACTTCCTGGTCTTCACCAACTACCTGCAGGGTGGCCAGATGAACACCGTCTGGGCTATCGTCGGTATGGCAATCTCCTTTGCCATCGCCGCTGCCGTCGTCTTTGTCACTGGCTTCTCCAAGGAGGAGCTCGCCGAGATGGAGGCCTAAGGCCAAACCATTCGGTCACATACGACCTTACCTACACGACAGGGCCCCGTCAGGCGCAAGCCCGGCGGGGCCCTTTTTACAAGGTAGACTGATTGGGGGCGCGTGGCGCCTGCTCGCCGGGGCTTGCTAAGCGCCAGGGGCTTTCGCGCGGGGTTACCGCGAAAGAATCTGCCGGTTCGCAACTCCTTTATCAAACGAAAGGACATGCAGATGAGTTTGGGAAAGCTGACCGTCAACGGTCGTCAGGACGGCTTTTTGTGCGAGGGCAAGCCGTTCTTTTGGTTTGCCGATACGTGCTGGAGCGCGTTTACGAGCATTACCGAGGCCGATTGGGACTACTATCTGACCCGCCGCGCCGAGCAGGGCATGAACGTGCTG
Organism: Collinsella sp. HCP28S3_E9; assembly: GCF_052065455.1. Taxonomy (NCBI): domain Bacteria; kingdom Bacillati; phylum Actinomycetota; class Coriobacteriia; order Coriobacteriales; family Coriobacteriaceae; genus Collinsella; species Collinsella sp. HCP28S3_E9. The sequence continues at coordinate 37,762 of NZ_JBQHTZ010000011.1, read as the reverse complement.
CAGATCAACACGCTGCCGCAGTGGGATCGCTGCTGCCCCGATCTGGGCATTTGGCCCTATGCCAGCGAGGATGGCGTGCATTTTGATTGGTCCCGTCCCAACCAGGCGTACTGGGATCGCGCCGCTGCCATGTGTCGCGCTGCCGTCGAGCACGGCATTCGTCCGGCGCTCGTGCTTATGTGGTGCAACTACGTGCCCGGCACCTGGGGCGCCAAGATCGCTGAGCATTGCGGTGCCGAGGTTATGCCGCGCGAGGAGGTTCGTGCCCACGTTGCCCGCGTCGTCGAGAACCTGGGCGAGTTCGACCCCGTCTACGTGGTGACGGGCGATACCGACTTTACCAGCGACGAGGCGATCGCCTACTACGAGGATGCTCTCGACGAAGTCGTCAAACGCGCGCCCGAGGCGTTGCGCACCATGCATATCAACCGCGGCAACCGCACCATTCCGGCACAGTACCTGGACCGTCTGGACTTTTACATGTTCCAGCCCGGCCACAACTACGAGGGCCAGCCCGAGGCCTGGCACCTGCCGCAGGACTTTATCGCCAACTACCCTAAAAAGCCGATGGTCAACTCCGAGCCCTGTTACGAGCAGATGGGTGCGTCGCGCAATGTGTACTGGCGCTTCACCGCGCAGGACTGCCGCGCGAGCGTGTGGTCGTCGATCCTTGCCGGTGCGAGCGCTGGCGTGACCTATGGCGCGCACGGCGTTTGGAACTGGCAGACCAGCAAGAGCCAGGGCTCGGCGCTGGGCGAGGGCTTCGACATGCCGTTCCGCTGGCAGGAGTGCCTGCAGTTTGCGGGTGTTTGGGACTTTGGCGCGATCGAGCATGTGCTTGCCGGCTTGGGCGCTACGGCTGGCGACGACGCACTTGCCGTGGTTCCGGCGCAGGAGCTGCTCGATGACGCGCGCGAGGCCATTCGTGTGGCGCGCGTTGGCGATCGCGTCGTCACGTACCTGCCGCGCACTACGGCGCTCAAGTTTAAGCTCGACGGCGCGTGCGGCTGGACGGCGACGGTCCTTGACATGGAGGACAAGCGCATCGCCAAGCTGCCCGTTCGCGACAACGGTGACGGTACCGTGCGCGTGGCTCAGCATCCCTTTGAGCACGACGCACTGGTGATCTTGGCTCCCGGGCGCTAACGGCTCTTCTCCAACATTTACAATCCAGTCCCTTTCATGAGGTTGCGACGGAATGGTTCCTGCATGACAGCTTTAAGCTGCCAAGGGAGCCATTCCGTCGCACTCATTGGGGACGTACTTAAATGAGTGGTAGTTGGAGACGCTCCTAGCCGAGCTAGAGGTCTCGCGTGTCCCTTCTGGTCCATGCGGCTCAAAATCGCGGCGTGATATGGACGGTGGGCTCGAAATGAGCGGCATTTCGAGCCTGGCTTCGATATTGAGACTGGCTCTGTATTAAAATAGATTTCCAGACAATTGAGCGGCTGGGGGTTAACCATGAGAGGCACGGGAGACACAACCGCATGTCTGCGTCGGGGCATTCAGGAGATTATATGCCTGGCTCTGTTCTTCTTTACGTTTTTGGCGTGCGAGTATCTCTTTGATGTGCGCATGGCCGAGTTCGTGTCTCCGAACGAGGTCGTTATTTATGAGAGCCTTGTCCTCGGCGCGAGTGTGATTGGCTTTCTTGTGCGTCCCGTTCTGTACTATCGCCGTCCCCATGCCATCGATGCAACGAGTGACGTTACGGGTGTTTTGCTGGTGGCGGCATTCCTGCTGTTGATTATGGCGGTTCGGACTGAGGTGGTAATCGCCGCCGGTTTGGTGGCGTGCTGCGCGCTGGGCTACTGCGGATCGACTGCCCATGCAAACTTTGCGCGGCGCTTTGCGCGGACGCCCTGCTTGGCGCGCGCCGCCGCACTTTCTTACGCCATGGGCGTTCTGGTGCAGGTCTTCAACCATATGGTGATACCTGCCGGCATTCCTCAGCAGGCTGTTCTGGTCGTCGGTGCGATCGCGCAGGTGGCGTTGCTTCACGGTGCCCGACGCGCCAAACTGCGCGATGAGTCCGATCCCAACTTTGAACCCAGTGCTGCCGGGCTTTCGGTAGATGCTTTGGAATATGGCGCCAAGTGGCATGACGAGCCCGAGACAAAGGCGGCATTCCGCCGCGCCGTAGTTCGCCTGACCGTGGCGACGGCGTATCTTTCCGGCGTATTCGCCGCTCTCAACGCGGGCCTCACAACCCTGCATGCTACCGGAGCCGTTGATTTGGGTGATTGGCCGCGCCTGCTGCTTGTTGCGAGTTCGTTGGCCGCCGGCGCCCTATTTGACCTGAGCGGCCGTTCGTATATGAATATCGGCATGACATGTGTCGCCATGCTGTCCACGCTTTCGTTCTTTGTGATCATCATCGATGGCAATGGCGGCAACGAGCTTGCTGCCACGATCATCTTTTATCTGGGCTCGGGCTTCTTTGTGGTGTTCTTTACCACAAAATTCGCCGCTATCTCGCTCTATGCGCACTGGTCATATTTTTGGCCGTGCATGGGTCGCGTCGTCAATAACGTGTGCTCGATGCTCGTGACGGCGCCGGCGGTAGCGATTATCTCGAGTCAAAACGTGCTGGCTGCAGTCGGCGCGGCACTCGTGATGTTTGTGGGTATTGCGATTACGCTGTTGGGACAGTTGGGGCAACGGGCCGATGATGCCGTGATGCAGGACGGGCTGGCGCTTGCTGCCGACAATCTTGGTGGAGATCTTGCGCCCGCATGTTCCGACCCCGCGCTTGTGGAGGCAGCGGAGCCCGCGCCCGATGAACGCCTCGATGCCTTCGTCACCACCTTTGGGCTTACAGAGCGCGAGCGCGATATTCTTGAGGCCTTGGTCGTTTCGGATCGGAGCGTTCAGGACATTGCCGCAACGCTTTTCCTTTCGCGCTCTACGCTCTACCGCCACATTTCCTCGATCAACAGAAAGACCGGTACCGACTCGCGTGTGGCCCTTATCAACTTCTTCTGGTCCTGGGCACCCAAGGACTAGCGTATGAGGTGCCGCCCAGTTCCTTACTCTAACGGGGGGATGTGGCTCCAAAGCGCACCCGCATCGATGCTTCGCCTGCGCTAAACTGGAGGGCACGTACGCGATTACGAGAGGAGCCCGCATGGAGGCTTACAAGCAAGAGTTCATCAAGTTTATGGTTGAGTCCGACGTTCTTAAGTTCGGCAGCTTTACGCTCAAGAGCGGCCGTCAGTCCCCGTTTTTTATGAACGCCGGCGCTTACGTGACGGGCTATCAGCTCAAGAAGCTGGGTGAGTATTACGCCCAGGCCATCCACGATAACTTTGGCGACGACTTTGATGTGCTGTTTGGACCGGCCTACAAGGGTATTCCGCTGGCCGTCGTGACCGCAATTGCCTACCACGAGCTGTACGGCAAGGAGGTCAAGTACTGCTGCGACCGCAAGGAGGCCAAGGATCACGGTGCCGATAAGGGCAACCTGCTGGGTTATGAGCCCCAGGACGGCGACCGTGTGGTCATGGTCGAGGACGTTACCACCAGCGGCAAGTCCATCGACGAGACCTATCCCAAGGTTAAGGCTGCCGCCGACGTCGAAATCAAGGGCCTGATCGTGTCTCTTAACCGCATGGAGGTCGGCAAGGGTGGCGTGACCACCGCTCAGAAGGAGATCGAGGCAAAGTACGGTTTCCCCGTCGCGAGCATCGTCTCCATGGCCGAGGTCGTCGAGACCCTCTACAACCACGAGATCGATGGCAAGGTCGTCATCGATGACGAACTTAAGACCGCCATCGACGCCTACTACGAGCAGTACGGAGCACAGGAGTAGTTACGGCGTTTTACCAAACGCCGTAACCGGCCGACGCTGCGCGCCGCCCAGGGCGACAGTTTGTCATTCAAAAGGCGAGGCATGACCAGAAGGTCAATGCCTCGCCTTTTTCACGCCAACTTGTTCGCCCTGGACGTCGCTCGCTGTCCGTCCTCTACTTGCGGCGTTGTCTTGCTCCGAATGCGGCCCGCTCGCTGCCGTTGCCAGAGTAGTCATTGGGGACGTTCTTAAACGACTACTTAAGCCCGGGCAGGCGAGTATAGGGGAACGAACGCTCCAGGAATTCGGAACAGCGGGCGTAGTCTTTGGCGAAGTAGCTGCTGTAGAGCGAATCGAGCACGTATTGCACGGCGATGTGGCTGGCGAACTGCGTGATGCGATGCGTCATGCTCTCGTGGTCACTCACCGTAAGGTAGGCGGCAAAGCCGGGGTGAATGCGAGCGCAATAAGGCGTGCCGATGACGATGACCGGGACATGCCGACTGCTGAGGATCGGCAAGATGTCCTTGAGGTTGGGGGCAAGGCCGCTGTAGGAGATGACGATTGCCGCATGGTCGGGATCCGAGGCGAGCGCCGTTCGCACCTGGGCCTCGACACCGTTGTGACACGTCGCGCTTTTACCGGCGGAGAGCAGGCGGTCGCGGAACATTCCCGCTGGATAGAGGTTGTGCGAGCCCGTGTAGATGTCGACCTGTCGGGCGTTCGCGATGAGCCTGGCGGCGTGGTCGAGCTGCGTGGGGTCGAGCAGCTCCTGCGTTTCGGCCAGCGTGGTCTGGTAGAGCCCCTCCATGCGCTCCATAACCTGCGCGGGAGTGGACGTAGCATCGAAAGGGAAGTTGATGTCCACGTCGCGGCGGTTTCCCGCCTCGGTTGCCAAGCGAATAAGCTCGACCTTGAGATCCTTGAAGCCCTCGAGGCCGAGCTTTTTGCAAAAACGATGCACGCTCGCGACCGAAACGTTGGTGCGAGCGGCAAATTCCTTAATAGAAAGCCCGCGGATGTCCTGACCGATGGCAAGGGCTGCAATGCCGAGCTGTTGCTCGGTGGGGGTGAGCCCCTGCGCCTCGATGATCTTGCGTTTGATATCCATGCGAACTCCCACACTCGCCAAACCTGCCAAAAAGGGACAGGTTTATTTTGGCAGGTTTTGCCCGCAAAGGGTAACGGGGCCGAGGATGCCGCTGGGGGCGACGGGCTCGGTGAGGGCGAAAATGTCGGGGATCGCATGGTCGAGCGTGTTGATGACGTCGATCGTGAGCTCATGCGCACCGGCGGAAAGTGCGCCGGCGGCAAAACGATAGGGCGGGCAGATGCGTGTGCCGAGCGGGCGTCCATCGAGCGTGAGCGTCGCGGTTTCGTAGATGTCTCCCAGGTCGATTGTGGCGTCGGCGCAATCGTTGGCCAGCTCAAACGACGCATGATATCGGTAGGTACCGCAGGTGCCGGTGAACAGATCGGCTGTAAGGTCGCACAGGCGCTTGAGCTTTTGTGATTCACCAAAGGCGCCATTGCTGCCGGCAGGAGAGAGGGCGACGGTCCATGGGCCTTCGATGCGCAGGCCGAGCGACGTGTCAGCGTCGATTGCGCCGTCTCCAGGCGCATTCTTGCTGCTCGTTTCCAAAACAACGATGCAGCTCTCGAAGGGTGCGAGCTCCAACGCACCGTCAAACGCAACGGGCCCGGCGCCGTTTAGCAGGTCGAGCCGCGTGCCGCAAAGGCGCTCGCCTGTCGCAAGTGCAACCGTGCAGTCGATACGCTCGCGTGGGTGTTCGTTGACGAGCATAACGTAGGTCTCGCCCACCCGCTCGTAGCGAAGTACGCGTAGCCAAGGCTGCGGTGTGTCAGGCACAACGGTCTGCAGTCCCGCGCTTGCAAGCGCGCGGGCGACATCGGCCAGCGGCGTTGCGACGAGCCTTCCCAGCTCGACCGCGCCATCGGTATCGTAGAATGTGCCGGGCACCTCGTCGACGGCAAGCACCATAACGCCTGCATCCGCCATGCGTCTCACTGCCTCCGCCGTCGCAGCGCCAATAAATGAAGCTCCTGGCATAACAAACGCCTGGTAACGACAATCGTTTACGGTAAGTAATCCGTCGGCAATCGAAACCTCGTAACGGTTCTCATCCTCAAAAGCCTCGGCGGGCACAAAATCAAAGTCGATCTGCGCGCGCGTGAGCTCTGCCGCCACGCGCTCGATAGGCATGGCGTTGCCGGCCCATTCGGCATCGGCATGGTACAGGATGGCAACGGGGCGCATGGCATAGCCTCCTGAAAGCAGCGTTGCCGTACGGTTCATATAGCTCATGAGCTGGCCAAAGTGCGGCCATTGCGGATTGTTGCCGTGTGCGTAAAAGTGCGGCGGGCAGTCCCAATCGGGGAAGGGCGCCATGCTAAACGCGTGCGGCGTAAACCAGTTAATACCGCGGACGAGCATGTGGTCGGCGATCCATTTCATCTCGCGCAAGCCCTCGTGCCAGCCGAAGGCGCCAAAGACCTCGGCCATGCAGCGCCCCTGCTTTTTGGGGTCGAGGCGTGCGGCCGAAGAGCCCAACTTGGCGAGCGCGTAGGTAAAGAACTCCATGTTCCACGCGCCGTGGAAGTAGCTGTAACGTCCGTGGTCGACGCTGGGGGCAAGCTGGTTGATGACAACGTCGATGCCCGCCATATCCTGCCCGGCGACCGCGCGGAAGTAGTGTCCGGCGCCCTGGCCCAGGCGCGTGTGGCAACTCTTGTCCTCAATCACATGTCCGATGTGCATGACGCCGCGCTTGCGGCACCAGTCACCAATCTGCTCGTCAAAGCACGCGCGGTAGAGTTGCGTGGCGATGTCCATGTAAGTGTGGCGGACCCGAGCGCCGGCGGGGTCGCGCGTCCAAAGGCCGCGGAGCTCGGCAAGCCAGCTCGCGCTCAACTCCTCGTGCAAGCGGCGGGCAAGTTCATCCGACCAGGGCAGTGCCATATCGCCGCGTCCAATAAAGCTGCTGGTGGAAGCGTCTTCGAGGGTCGCACCCTTCTCGTTCATAAAGCCCGGTTCATCGGTAAAGAAGCCCAGAATGGTCTTGCCGAACTCGTCGCCCAGATGCTCAAACGTGGGTTCGTAGACGGCGTTGATGAGCATACGGCACGAATCGGCGTCGACCATGTTGATGTACTCATCGCGAAAGCCGGTCTTTTGGCTGGTGACGTAGAGCTCGAGGGTGGTGATGCCGGCAGGAGCGTCAAAGCGCAGGCGGACGGGAGTGCCATCCTCGGTCTGTTCAACGGCGAGCTCAAGGTCGAGCGGTGCACCGGCGGCGTCGAAAGTCGCCGTGCCCACAAAGCGCTCCGTGGGATCCATAAGATTACCGAGCTTAATGGTCGTGGACGGCTGGGGACCGACGACCGTTACCGTGTGATGCTTAAGCACGGTCTTTTTGAGCGCGGGGTCTACATCCTCGCCTGCAAGCGCGCCGTTGGCGTAGCCCGTGGGAAAGTGGGCATCATCGAGCAGCCAGATCTTCAAGTCCAGGCGCTTGCACTCGCCAATGATAAAACGCAGGTCGGACCACCAGCCGTCGCGACAAAACTCGGGATGCGTGCGCGATTCGAGGCAGACCTCGTGGATGTCCGCCCCGGCAATCTGCTCTAAGTATTCGGTAATCGTCTCGCGCGCCTCGCCCTTGAGCCACAAGAACGGAAGCACATGGTTGTCGTATGCCGCCATATCCACTCCTCTAAAACAAACCTTTTAAATCGATTGAAGTCAGAGTACGTCGCGCGCACACTCCTGCTAATATCACAAGCACGGCAGAATATGACCAAATCAATGATGGTGGCGATATGGATATCGCACGTTTGGACAATCTTTTGCTCAAGCTGACCGACAGCGAGCGCGCTTACTGCGCAGGCGCCCGCTATGACTGGAACGATGCGTTCAGCTCGGGTCATCAGCAGAATAACGGTGAAAAACATATCCATAAAATCGGTGACCCGACGCGAGCCCTGCACCAAGGAGGCATGCCTGAGGGCCTGTCAATCGTGCGCAACTCGCGCTTTAACCCCGTGCCGGAGCATGTGCACAATTATGTCGAAATCAGCTATGTCTATCGCGGGCATGCGCCGCAGGTCGTCAACGGCGCACGGCTCACGCTTGCCCAAAACGAGGTGCTCTTGCTCGACGCGGCCTGTCCGCATGCCGTAGGCGAGCTCGGCGAGCATGACATTATGCTGAGCATCGTCATCTCGCGGGTGATGTTGCACCGCAGCCTAGAGCAGAGCCTGTCGCCGTCAAGCGCCGTCTCGCAGTTCCTCATTAATGCCCTCAATGACGAAACCGACCACCGCGGTCATGTGCATTTCCGCACGGGCAACAGCCGCCGCGTGCGCCGATATATGCAGGAGATGCTGTGCGAGCTTCTGGAGCCGACGGCGGCGAGTCCCCAGATCGTGTCGAGGCTGTTTGAGTTGCTGCTGGTCGAACTTATGCAAAGCTATGAGACATCGCTGCTGCAGGCGGACATGCCCACGCTGCCTTCGGCGCAGGTCGCGGCCGCCGTGAGCTACATCGAGCGCCATGCCTGCGATTGTACGCTCGAGGACGTAGCTCGCCACCTGCATCTGAGTCCCAACTACGCAAGCGCGCTGCTCAAACGGCAGACGGGCCGCACGTTTATGCAGCTCGTGCAGGAGAGCCGCCTGGCACGCGCGGCAACATTGCTCGACGCCGGCGCCACTGCCGAAACCGCGGCACGCGAGGCCGGCTACGCCAACATGAGCTTCTTCTACAAAAAGTTTGCCGAGCGCTATGGCTGCACGCCGGCCGTCTACCGCCGGCGTTTGTCCAGATAAAACCTGCCAAAATAAACCTGTCCCTTTTTGGCAGGTATCAGGAAGTGTCAGGGGCGGGGCGGTGACGGGGCGCAAGGGCGAAAAGAAGTGTCGGGTTTGGTGCGCCCGCTTCTGCCCGTCCCGCGCGTGGGCGATACTCGGCTTATCGACCCACGATGCAAAGGAGATGCTCATGGCAAACATCAAGTTCCCCGAGGGATTCTATTGGGGCGGCGCCACCGCTGCCAACCAGTTTGAGGGCGCTTGGAACGTGGACGGCCGCGGTCCTTCCGTCGACGACCATTTCTTGGGCGGCAGCTACAAGGAGCCGCGTCAGATTACGATCGATATCGATCCCAACCGCTTCTACCCCAATCATGACGGTATCGATTTCTACCACCACTACGAGGAGGATATCGCGCTGTTCGCCGAGATGGGCTTCAATATGTTCCGCATGTCCATCTCTTGGAGCCGTATCTTTCCCAACGGCGACGACGCTGAGCCCAACGAGGCCGGCCTCGCCTTCTACGACCGCGTCTTCGACTGCCTGCGCGCCCACAATATCGAGCCGCTCGTGACCCTCTCGCACTACGAGATGCCCTATCACCTGGTCGAGAAATACAACGGCTGGGCGAGCCGCGAGCTCATCGGCTTCTTTGAGAAGTACTGCCAGACCGTCTTCGACCGCTATCAGGACAAGGTCAAGTTCTGGCTCACCTTCAACGAGATCAACTGCGGTACTCAGGACATGGGCAACCTCTTTGAGACCAGCATGATTCAGGGCTTTGAGGGTCCGGCGTCGGCGGTCCACACCACGCCGCAGGCTCGTATGCAGGCGTTGCATCACCAGTTTGTCGCCAGCGGCCGCGTCGTGCGCTATGCCCATGAGCATTACCCGCAGTTTAAGATGGGCAACATGGACTGCTTCATCCTTTCCTATGCCGCCACGTGCGATCCGGCCGACGTGTTCGCCACGCAGCAGGAGATGAATACCATGAACTGGTACTGCTCCGACGTGCAGGTGCGCGGCAAGTACCCGTTCTATGCCAAGCGCTTCTGGGCCGAGAACGATGTCGAGCTCGTGATGGAGGACGGCGACCTGCAGGATATCGCCGACGGCAAGGTTGATTTCTACACCTTTAGCTACTACATGTCCGGCACCGTGGGCACCCACAAGGACCACGAGATGACCGAGGGCAACATGACCTTTGGCGGCAAGAATCCCTATCTGGAGTCCACCGACTGGGGCTGGCAGATCGATCCGCTGGGCCTGCGCATCGCCCTCAACGAGATTTACGCCCGCTACGAGATTCCGCTGATGGTGGTCGAGAACGGCATGGGCGCCTACGACGAGGTCGAGGAGGACGGCTCCATCCATGACCCGTATCGCATCGCCTACCTGCAGAGCCACATCAAGGCCATGGGCGAGGCCATTGCCGATGGCGTTGACCTGATTGCCTACACCTGGTGGGGTCCCATCGACCTGGTTTCCGCCGGCACTGGCGAGATGCGCAAGCGCTACGGCTTCATCCACGTCGATAAGTACGACGACGGCACCGGTACCTACGAGCGCCGCCGCAAGGACAGCTTCTTCGCATACCAGAAGATTATCAAGTCCAACGGCACCGAGGGCTTGGAATAATTGAGCTCCGGCGTTCCGCCGAACGCCGGACCGGCCGCCGACTACGTGACCACCGACGTCGATGACGACGGCATCTGGAACGCTTTTGTTCACCTGGGGCTTATCGAGGCTTAATCGACAATATGAGTGCCCATGGGAAAAGGTTTTGGAAGGGCTTGGAAGGGCTTGTGATTCGGGCCCTCGCCTTAGCATTTTGGCCATTTGGCACTATAATCACCATAGGTATGCGCATAACATTGCGCTTAATCAAGAGGAGAAAACGTATGGGTCTGTTTGATATGTTCAAGAAGAAGGCTGAGCCCGTGGCTGCCGCTGCTCCGGCCTCCATTTCTGCTTCTGCCGGCGCCGACGTGCTGTGTTCGCCCGTCAAGGGCAAGGTCATCAAGATGGCCGACGTGCCCGATCCCGTCTTTGCTGGCGAGGTTTTGGGCAAGGGCTGCGCCGTGTGGCCCGAGGACGACCTGGTCTACGCTCCCTGCGACGGCAAGGTGACCGTCACCATGGGTCACGCCGTGGGCCTGCAGTCCGATAGCGGCATCGAGGTTCTGGTGCACGTTGGCGTCGATACCGTCAACATGAATGGCGACGGCTTCGAGGGCTTCGTCAAGGCCGACGACGTCGTGAAGGCCGGCCAGCCCTTGCTCAAGATCGACCGCGCCAAGATCGCTGCCGCCGGTTACAAGGACTGCGTCGTCGTGGCCGTGTCCAACACCGCCGAGTTTGCCGATGTCGAGCTCGCCGTCGAGGCCGAGTCTGCCGTCGCCGCCGGTGACGCCATCGTTAAGGTCGTCCGCAAGTAGTCTGCGGCATCCAGAAGATGCACAAGGGTGGTCGGGTTATCCGGCCACCCTTTTTTAATAGGCCGAGTAGGCGCATTTTATTGCAGGGGGCTTGCTTTATGGGCCATTCACTCGTCAAATTGAGCCGCCCACGCTTTTGCGACGTAGGGGGTTGAACGGAGCCGCTAATATGGACCTACTGTTACGACGTGCGCTGCGCGGGAAACGCAGCGCCGCTTGTTTGGAGGAATGTCATGAAAAAGAAGCTGCTGCTTGCGCCCTTGATGGCTGCCCTGGTCGCGTGCGTGGTTTTGCTTTCCGGCTGCGGAGGGCCTTCGGTGGAGGAGCTCATCACCGACGACCTTACGAGTCAGTTTGACGAGATCAAGAACGGCGGCGATGATTTCCTCTCCAGCCTGGAAGAGGCTTCGGGCGACGAGTTTGAGCAGCTGGGCATCGATCCCGAGGAGTATGCCAAGAGCTATCTCGAGGGTTTTGATTACAAGATCGGTGATGTGACGGTCGATGAGGACAAGGGCACCGCGACCGCCGAGGTCACCATCACCTGCAAGTCCATGAACAAGATCGTCGAAGATTTCGCCACCCAGTATCAGGAGAAGATCGCCGCACTCGATACGATGCCTTCCGAGGACGAGCTGTACAAGATGGCCGGCCAGGTGATGGTCGACGTGACCAAGGCCGCTAAGACCAAGGACACCAAGGTCACCTTTAAGTATTCCGCCAACGAGGATAACGAGTGGTCTGCCGACGATTCCGCAACCACCGAGATGATGAATGCGATGATGAACTAGTTCGTTGCGGCGCTTTACCAAACGCCGCAACTGCTCGACGCTGCGTGGGCACCAGAGCGACAACTTGTCATTCAAAGAGGACGGCATGACCAGAAGGTCTATGCCGTCCTCTTTTCATGCCAATTTGTTCGCTCTGGTGCCCGCTCGCTACTCGCCCAGCACCAGCGCCGCGAGCTCTGCCTGGCTGTCCACCACGTAGTCGGCGCCGGCGGCTTCCAGCTCTGCGCGGCCGCGGAAGCCCCAGCTGACGCCTGCGCTCTTAAGACCGGCGTTGTGGCCGGTCAGGATATCGACATTGGAATCGCCTACGTAGAGCGTGGTCGCCGGGTCGGCGCCCAGCTCTTCCATCACATGCAGCGTGACGGGTGCTTCGGGCTTGGGCGGAAACGCATCGACACGGCCCTGTACCAGCGCAAAGCGCTCGGAACCAAAATACTTCTCGATAAGCGGGGCCGCCGAGACGTGGTCCTTGTTAGTGAGCACGGCAAGCTGCACACCCGCGGCACGCAAGCGGTCGAGCATCTCGATCGTGCCGGCATAGGGGGCGGTGTGGTCCTCCTTGTGCTCGCCGTAATAAGCCCTAAACTCGGCAAGCGTCTGCTCAAACATACGGCCGTCGCCCGCGTACTCGGCGGGCATAAAGCGCTCAACCAGCTTGAGCATGCCGTTTCCCACCTTGTAGCGGTACTCGTCAACGGCAAACGTGGGCCAGCCGTGCGCCTCGCAGGTATGGTTGCCGGCGGCTGCCAGGTCCTCGAGCGTGTTGAGGATGGTGCCGTCCAGATCGAAGATCACATGGGAAAAAGCTGCTGCCATGAAAGCTCCCGTCATTGGGTTTTAAAACGCACCCCATAATACTGGGCTTACGCGTTGGGTGTGCTTGGAATCTGAACATCTCCAGGGATATCAGGTGACATCGCGCCGACTGTGCGATTCCGCCCTAGCAAATCCTTGGCAGCTGCTCTCCCACGAGCATGTCGAGGATGCGGGTCGAGCCCCAGCCGGTGCGCACGCGCACGGCGGGACGGGAGCCCTCGGCAAGCGGCAGCACGCGACCGATGATGGCGGCATTCTCGCCGTAGCGGGCGGCGCGCATGGCGCTCAGCGCGGCATCGGCCTGCTCGGCCGGCACGACGGCAACCATCTTGCCCTCGTTTGCCACCTGCAGCACATCGCAGCCGAGCATCTCACATGCCGCCTGCACGTCGGGGCGCACGGGCACGGCATCCTCGTCGATCTCCATGGCAACACCGCTGGCCTGGGCAAACTCGTTGAGTGTGGACGCCAGTCCACCGCGCGTGGGGTCGCGGAAACAGCGCGTGCCGGGCGCTGCGGCCAAAACGTCGGCAATCAGGTGGTTGAGCGGCGCGGCATCGCTTTCGATCGTGCTCGAAAATGCCAGGCCCTCGCGTTGGCTCATGATGGCGATCCCGTGGTCGCCGAGTGTGCCTGACACCAGGATAACGTCGCCGGGGCGGCAGTTGGCGCCGCTGAGCGCCACGCCCGTGGGAACCTCGCCCACGCCGGCGGTATTGATGTAGACGCCGTCGGCCCCGCCGCGCTCGACCACCTTGGTGTCGCCCGTGATTATGGACACGCCCGCCTCGCGCGCCGTCTCGGCCATCGTCTGCACAATCTGGCGGAGCTTATCCATGGGATAGCCCTCTTCGAGGATAAAACCGCACGATAGGTAGCGCACGTTGGCGCCCGAGGTCGCGACATCGTTGACGGTTCCGCACACGGCGAGACGGCCGATGTTGCCACCGGGGAAGAACTGCGGCGAGACTACAAAGCTGTCGGTCGACATGGCGATGCGCCCGCTCGCGGGCAGCGCGGCGACGCCGGCGTCGTTGCCTTCGAGCAACTCGGGCGTCCCAAAGGCATCCAAAAAGACCTCATCGATGATGCGTTTCATCATCTGACCGCCGGAGCCATGGCCCAAAAGGACGGTGCTATCGGTGATGCTATGGGACATATCCAAAACTCCAATCGAGGGTGGAATTATATGGGTGAGGCGCAGCGTCGACCAGTCCGCCGCTCGTTAGAACGGCGGAACCTAATAGTCGCGGTAGCGGTAGTACGCCGCGCAGCTGCCTTCGGAGCTCACCATGCACGGGCCGACGGGGTGCTCGGGCGTGCAGGTGCGGCCAAAGAGCGGGCAGTCGCTCGGCGTAATGGCCCCGCGCAGCACGTCGCCGCAGCGGCACCCACGCGGCTCGACCGTCGCCTCAACGGGCACGTCAAAGCGGGTACGGGCATCAAAGCGCGAGAACTCGGGGCGGATGGAAAGGCCCGAGCTGGCAATCGGCCCCAGCCCGCGCCATGTGGTGTCGCATGGCTCAAACACCTGCTCGACCAGCTGTCGCGCCACGGGGTTGCCGCCTGCGTTGACGCCACGGCGGTAGGCGTTGCCAATCGTAGGCCTGTCCTCGACAACCATCTGGACCAGCATGCAGATGCCTTGCAGAATATCGACCGGTTCAAATCCCGTGACCACGCCCGGGGTATCGAACTCGTCGACCAAAAAGCTAAAGGGCGCCAAGCCCGTGATGGTGGCGACGTGGCCCGGCAGGATAAAGCCGTCGATGGCGGTCTCGGGATCGTTGGCGATGGCGCGCAACGCCGGCGGCGTGGTCTTGTGGGCGCAATAGACCGAAAAGTTCAAAAGCCCGCGCGTCTCGGCCTCCAAGATGGCAGCGGCGATGGTGGGCGTTGTGGTCTCAAAGCCGACGCCCATAAAGATGACCGGGCGTTCGGGATTTTGCTCGGCAATGTCGAGTGCGTCGAGCGGAGAGTAGACGATGCGGATATCGCGCCCTGCCGCCTTTTGCGCTGCGAGCGAGGTGGACGATCCGGGCACGCGCATCATGTCGCCAAAGGTGGTGATGATGGCGCCGTCTATGTTGGCGAGCGCGATCGCGTGGTCGATGTCACGGTTGGCGGTAACGCAGACGGGGCAGCCCGGGCCGCTCAGCAGCTTGAGCCCAGCCGGCATAATGGAGCGAAAGCCATAGCGGCCGATGCTCACGGTGTGTGTGCCGCAGACTTCCATAAGGTTGATGGTACGGTCGCCGACAAGACCGCGAATGCGTTCGATGAGCTCGCGAGCCAGCTTGGGGTCGCGAAATGCCGAAAAGTCGATACCGGAGCGCACCGGCTGTCCGGCCGCCACTAGTATGCCTCGGCCGGGTTACTGGCCAGTTGGTCTTCTTCGGCCAGTTCGGTCATGGCGTTAACGAGCTCGAGCGTTTCTTGCGCTTCCTGCTCGTCGACGATCTGGATGCCAAAGCCGGCGTGTACGAGAATATAGTCGCCAACCTGCGCCGTTGGCACGAGTCGCAGCGACACGGGGCGCTCGATGCCCATCATGTCGACGGTAGCCTTGAGGCCGTCGTCGCGTTTGACTACTTTACCGGGGACGGCAAGGCACATATTGTTCCCCTTTTAGACGCTTTGCGCTGGATGGGCGCTCAATAATCCATCAGTTGATGGTAACGCTCGCGGGGTTCGCGGGCAAACGCGTTACGCCTGTGAGACGGCTGGGCACAGCGGTGTGCGAGAGCGAGCTACTGCGATGCGATCTGCGCAAGACGAGCGCTTGCGACCGCCGCCTGACCGTAGGCGATGCAGCCGTCATTGACGGGCACGGTATGGGGGATAAGGACAGTAAGACCTGCGCTTTTGAGCTCGCGGGTGAGGAGCTGGAGCAGAAGTCGGTTCATGAACACGCCGCCCGAGAGCGCGACGGTGTCGATGCCCTCGCACGCGCAGATCTCGCTGGCGATGCGTGCCGAGGAGCGCGCGACGGCGACATGGAAGTCGAGTGCGAGCCTGTCGGCGGGCACACTGGCTCTGGTTCCCTCCAAAAGCGCCGCAAAAAGTGAGCTGGGGCTCAGGACGAGAGACCTGCTCGAGGTTGCTTGGACAGTTAGTTCAGATTTGTACTTTTTAGAGTGGTAATGGGTGGTATAGATCGTCTGCGAGGGCCCCGAATGGGTTGATTTGGGGTATCCGGCGGGCGAATTAACCGCAAATGAGGTGCCTGGAGAGCCCTCTTCGGGGTAATCTGAGCCAAAACCGTTGGTTAGAGGGTCTGTTTTTAATACAAATCTGAACAAACTGTCCAGTCGCAATGGGTCAGATGCGGAACAGCCGTCTTTATCGCCGGGAACATGGGTAATTTTGCTACCGAGCGCGCGCCAGGCGGCGGCTTCGAGTTCGATGGCGGGCTCGCCTTCGTAGGTTGCCTGCCCGCAAATGCCCAAAACTGCAGCGGCGGCGTCAAAGAGACGCCCCATACTGCTCGTGCGTGGGCTGTTGATGTTCCGCTCGATCATCGTTGCCGTCACGCTGCGTGTTTGCTCGTCTAGGCCGTCCAAGAGCCGCTCGGCCCCCGGATGTTCAAGCAGGCCGAGCTCGCTGAGCAGGGCAAAGGCGTTGCGGCGGGCGTCGCGCACGGAGGCCGCCCCGCCGGGGAGCGTCCAGGTGCGCAAATGCGCGGCGCGCTCAAAGCCGCCAAGGCTGGCAACAAGAAACTCGCCGCCCCAAATGGTCCCATCGGTGCCGGCGCCGGTGCCGTCAAAGGCGATGCCAAGGACGCGCGCGTCGGTTGTAAGCTGGCCCGCGGCAATCGCCTCTGCCATTACGCTCGCGATGTGCGCATGATGGTGCTGCACCTCGACGAGCGGCAGATTGCATTTTCGCGCCTGCTCGCGCGCCCACTGGCTCGATAGATAGCTGGGGTGTAGATCGCAGGCCAAGGCGGCGGGCGCCAAGTCAAAGAGATCTTCCAAGCGCGTGCGCGCGGCGTTCCAGGCATCGAAGGTCTCGCCGTTTTCAACATCACCGATATACTGCGACACAAAACAGGTCGCCTCGCCGTTCGTCCCTTCACGCGTGAGCGCAATCGTGGCCTTTTGTTGTGGCCCGCAGGCGAGCACGCAGGACGGAGCGCCGTCGAGCGCCGGCAACGGCAGCGGCTGGGGTGCATATCCGCGAGCGCGGCGAACGGGCATAACGGCGCCGTTCGCCGCGCGCACCACAGAGTCGTCGTAGCGCGAGAGAATCGCACGGTCGTTGCCAAGTAGCGCGTCAGCGATGCCGGCGGCAACAAGGTGCTCCCATGCAAGGGTATCATCGGTCTCGATAGGTTCCTCGCTCAGGTTTCCGCTGGTCATGACGAGCGCGTGCATACCGCGGGCTTCTGCCGCGGCAAGCAACAGATGCTGAAGCGGTGTATAGGGGAGCATAACGCCAAGCTCAGGAAGGTTGTGCGCGACGGACGGCGCGAGCGCGTTGGGGGAGCCGCCGCTCTCGCAAACGGCACGTCGGCGCAGCAGCACGATGGGGCGAATGCTGCCGGCCAGCAGGCCGCGTTCAACGTCGTTGACATGGCACAGGCGTTCAACATCTGCAAGGCCGCGCACCATAACGGCAAGCGGCTTGTTGCTGCGGCGCTTGCGACGGCGCAGCTCGGCTACCGTCTTCTCGTTGGAGGCGTCGCATGCCAAGTGAAATCCGCCCAGACCCTTGATGGCGATGATACCGCCGTTGGCCAGCAGCTCAGCACAGCGGTCGATAATGGCATCGCTGGCCTCGCGCGTAGATCCGATGGCTGGCGTTGCATCGGCGGTCGCTGGGGCAACGCCGCAATCCGCCTCGCGCCACGTAATGTGCGGCCCGCAATCAAAGCAGGTATCGGGCTGCGCGTGAAACCGCCGGTCAAGCGGGTTGCCATACTCTGCGGCACAGGTGGGGCACATGGGAAAGCAATCCATCGAGGTGGCCGCTCGGTCATAGGGCAGCGACCGGATGATGGTAAAGCGCGGTCCGCAGTTGGTGCAGTTGATAAAGGGATAGTGAAAGCGTCGGTCGGCGGGGTCGAACAGCTCGTGCAGGCAGTCGTCGCACGTGGCGATGTCGGGCGAGACGAGCGTCGTGTGGGCGGTTTGATCCTGCGATGCCACAATGCGAAAGCCCCGCTCGTTGGCGGCGTCCCAGTCGCCGGGCGCTAGGTCCATAACCTCGACATGCTCCACACGAGCTGCCGCAGGCGTATGCTCGGAAAGCGCGGCGACAAATTCGTCGAGCGCCTCGCTTAGGGCGTGCGCCTCGATATGCACGCCATCGCCCGCGTTAAGCACCCAGCCGCAAATGCCGTGCGCCATGGCCTCGCGATACACAAATGGCCGCATGCCAACGCCCTGCACAATGCCCGTTACATGGATATGCGCATGTCGCATGCGACCCTCCTTCATCGAGACCTGCCAAAAAGGGACAGGTTTATTTTGGTAGGTAAAACGTTAAACCTGCCAAAACAAACCTGTCCCTTTTTGGCAGGTGCGCCGCGCAAAGACCCGCTACAGCCCCAGGCTCTGCTCGGTGGCGGCGCAGGTGAGCTCGCCGTGCTTAACGCCGCGCAGGCCCAGCAGACGGTCAGCCAGCTCGTAGACACGCTCGCCGCGACCCTTGAGCGCCAGAATCTCCAAGCAGTTGTGGTGGTCCAGATGCACGTGCATGGTCGAGACAATCTCGTCGGTGTAGTCGTGCTGCACCTCGTCCAGACGGCGCGTCAGATCGCCGGTATGGTGGTCATAGATCATGGTGAGCGACCCGATAACCTGCTCGTTGGGCGTCCGCATCTGCTCCTTGGCAATGGAGGCGCGAATCAGGTCGCGCACGGCCTCGGAGCGGTTGGCAACGTCGCCGCGGCGCGCGATTTGCTCGTCAAAGCGGCGCAACAGGTCGTCGGGCGCGGTGACCGAAAAACGGACCAGCTCGGAGGCGGAGGCGCTGAGGCGGCGGCCCACGTCGCCGGTCGGCCCGTGCGGATGCTCGTGCTCGCAGGCGTGTTCGTGCTCGGCCACGCTACACCAGCTTTACGGAGCCGACGGAGTTGTGATCTGCCTCGATGGCCTCCTCGTAGCCCTCGAGCGCATCGTGCGCCTCGTGGAGCGCCGCCATGGCGGCCTCGAGCTTGGCGCCAATGCGCTCCATGTCAAAGTTCTCGGTCGCATGCAGCAGCTGATGGCTCCACTCGTGGGCGAGCTCAATGGTGTCGTCGACCTGCTTGACGCTCATGGCAAGCTGGCTCATGTTCATTCCGACGTCATGCATGGGAATCTCCTTTTGTACGGGTCTAATCAGTGGTTCAGATTCTACTACGCCCGCTTTACGCATCGCCGCATAAGAAAACGGGTGCGAGTCCGTCTGACCCGCACCCGTTCACTGGGGGCTGTTTGTGATTACCATACTATCCGTGGTCGCGGGTGCAACACCCGGCTCTCCGGCGAGCGGCACAAAACCACTCATGGACGGCAACACATGACCGGCGTATTACAGGTGCTTCTCCAGCAGCGCCTGCAGCCTGGCCTTGGGCAGCGCGCCGACGGAGCGGTCGATTTCCTCGCCGTTCTTAAAGACAACCAGCGTGGGGATGCTCATAACGCCAAACTTCATGGCCAGGTCCTGATTGTCGTCGACGTTGCATTTGGCGACGGTAATCTTGCCGGCCAGCTCGTCGGCCACTTCGTCAACAATGGGCGAGAGCGAACGGCAGGGACCGCACCACGGTGCCCAAAAATCAACCAGCACGGGAAGGCTGCCGTCAACGACGGAATCGAAATTCTCGGGGGTAATCTGCTTAATGTCAGCCATGGTGACCTCCATAATGCGACGCGGCTCTGCCGCGTAAAACTCAGTACGACTGTGCTTATACCCAACGGCCCGCAATGCAACCACTCGCGGGCGGCTCTTTTATATAATGGTGGGCATGCAAACGATTGGAGAGCGCATGCCCACGTCACAAAGCCAGAAAAAAGAAGCCATCGCCCAGGCGACCGAGCAGGAGCTCGCATCGCTCGCGGGCCGCGGCGTGCGTATCGCGGGTAACGCGTGCTCGCCAATTGTGCTGGTAAAAGGTGATTTAGACGATGCCGAGCGCGCAGGTGGCGAGTTGGCTGCCGGTCCAGACGGCGTCGCGTTGCGTAAGGCGCTCGGCGCCATCGGTTACGCGCCCGAGGATTTCTGCGTGCTGGCAAGTGTTGCCGGCGCGGGCGACGGGGCGGTTGCGATAGGCGAGGACCTGCCGTGCGAGCTGTTCCGCGAGGCGCTCGAGTCTTTGGATCCCGAGGCGGTCCTGCTGCTGGACGATCGCGCGGCCGATACCATGCGCGAGACCTACGCAGACATGCTCGTGGCGATCGACGACTTTGATACCGCCATGCTCAAGCCCGGCTTGGTCGCCCACGTGCAGGGTCGTCGCGTACTCGCGCTCGACGGCTTTGAGGCCGCGCTGACCGACAAGGCCGCCAAGCAGCGCATGTGGGCCTACATCAAGCAGCTGACCCCGGCCGCCGCGCCGCTGTAGCGGACTGGCGCCGGCAAGGCGGTCCTGATGGGTCGAGCGCGGCGCCGACTTGTCGCGCCCTTACATCACTGCGCGAAACTCAAACCGATCGCCGTGAATGCGAAACTGGCAGTTGCCGTTCATGCGCTCGACGGCAAGCTTAATGCTCCTGGTTCCAAAGCCGTGTCCGGTGTGCTCGGCCACGGGCATGCCGTCGACCATGCGCGGCGGGCGCCCAAACGTGTTGGAGACCAAAAGTAGCAGTTGTCCGTCCTCGCAACGCAGGTCCAGATCGACAAATCGCTTGCCCTGGGGAGCGGCGCTTGCGGCGACGATGGCGTTGTCCAGGGCGTTTGAGAGCACGCTAAACAGATCGACGTCGGCTACATGGACGCTCTCGGGCACGGCGGCGCGCAAATCGGCGCTGATGCCGTTTCGGTTGATATCGGAGCTAAATGACGAAAGCACGATATTGACCGTGTCGTTGGCGCAGTAGCGGCGCACAGCGGTGCGGTCGTTTGTCTCGCAGAGCTCGTCGATGCGCTCGAGCGCCTCGTCGATGCGGCCCTCCTCGATCAAAGCCGCAAGGCCGCGCAGGAAGTGCCGCATGTCGTGGCGGAGAACCGAAAGCTCACGTCCAGATTGGCGCCAGGCCTCAAGCTCCTTGATGGCTGCGCTGTCGCGGGTCGCGAGCATCCAGCGCTCGCGCTCGGCGATTTCCTTTGCCTCGTATTCGCGCAGATACACAGTAAGAAACATGAGGTAGAACGCGCAAAGCGCAAACGCCAAAAACTCAACCGTCACCACGGAGCCCGAGTGGAAGAGCGTGGTGTAGACGTTGGTGGCGTAGTCAAAGATGTAATAGACGAGCGGCAGGATGAGCAGAATCTCGAGCTCGGTGGGGGTTTTAACCGCCAGGCGCGGACCGATGTCGCTGGCCCAATGCAGCAGGATTGCAAAGACGACGGCCGTGGTGATAATGCGTGCCGCGTAGTACGCGATTTGCGAGTCGGTGGCGGCGAGCGCGGCGATGCCCATCCAGTTGCTAAACTGGCAGCTCAGATAAGCACTGGTGACGCCCAGCATAACGAGCAGCGGGTTCAGGCGATAGCGCGCGCACAGGTAGATGACGAGCGGCAGATGCACGACGAGCGGATATACCTGACGGGCGAAAAGCTCGCCGCCGACGGCATTGGCGAGGCCGAATGCGCATCCGGTTACGGCGCCGACCATCACCAGCTCAAGCGCATGACGCCGGTTGATCTCGATACCGCAGAGCGCCGCCGAGGCAAAAACGCCAAAAAGCAGGGTCGTTGCGTGGTGGATTGCCCAAAGTACCATCTCGGCCGCGGGGAGCATTAGCGCCTCCCGCTCTCGAACCGTGCCGCAAAGTAGGCATCCTGGAAACCCTGCTTGCAACTGCGCGCCAGCGGGATGCAAGCGCCCGAGCGCATGACGATATCCGTACGGTTAAAGTGGTCGATATTGCGCAGGTTGACCTGGTAGCTACGGTGACATTTAAAGAAGTTCGCGTTTTTGGCCAGCTGGTCCTCGATGTTGCGGAACGGCTCGAGCGCCTCGATATCGCGCCCGTCGCGCAGGTGGAATACCACGTGCTTGTTGCGGGCCTCGGCGTATTCGATATCGGACAGGCGCAGGGCATGGTATCCAAAGGACGTTTTGGTCACGAGCTCATCGGTCGCGTCAGGTCGCATGCGCGAAAGCTCGTCGAGCAGTTGCGCCAGGCGTTCGTACGTTACGGGCTTGAGTAGGTAGTCGAAGGCGCGGACCTCATAGGACTCCAGCGCGAACTCGGGCGATGAGGTGAGGAACGCCAGACGCACGGCTGTATCGGATTGGCGCAACTCCCGCGCGGTGTCCATGCCGTTGACGAGCGGCATGATCATGTCGAGCAGAATGATGTCGGCGCGCGATGCGGCATGGCGGGCCAGCAGGTCCTCGCCGCGCGTGACGAGTGCAACGTCGACCGCCGTGCCCGTCTCGGTCGACCAGCGGTCGATCATCCGGTGCAGTCTATCTAGAAAAGCGACGTCGTCGTCGCAGGCGATGATCTTGAGCATTCGGGCCCCCTTAGTAGTTCGATTTTGCCACATTGGGTGCGCGCCGCCCGCGGAGGAACACCCCGTTTGCGCCCCACGGTGCGCAACTCGCGCTGAGCGGCAGGGCGTCAGTTTTGACGGCCGCACAATACTCCATGGATACACATGTCAATCGATGCCGGCGGTCGGACGGGGAGTCAGGCCGACCGCCGGCGCCAAGCGATAGCGAACATTGCGAAAGCATAGGGGTAAGGGGAGCCGTGATGAGGGAGAAGAAGATGGGGATGCGCAGACTTGCTGCTTGCGTGCTGGCTGCAGCGCTGGCGCTTGGGGGCGTGGCGACGACGCTCGCCACGCCTACGGTAGCCGAGGCGTATCCGTCCGCCGCGATCAAACCGAAACACCTGAAAAGCGAGCTTTCGTATGGCGAAAGTGATGTAATCCAACTTTCCGGCGGCAAAGACTATCGGTTTGCCGGCACGGTTGATATCGACCACTATGAGGTCGAGGGTGGCACCAAGGAGAACCCGACCCGCCTATATTTCACTGACAGCTCGTCTCTGGGCGGTCCGCTGACCGTCGAGCGTGACCTTACATATTCGCAACACCCGCTCTTTGTGCTCAAGGGCGGTTATGTCGAGTTTATCGGTGATTCGGGTATCCCGACCGAGGTACGCTGCGATGGAAAAACGTTTTTGAGCGATAGCAATGATTACGAAGCGCGTGGAGGTGTCGATAAACCGAATACGGGCAAGAGCCTCAACCTTTCCGTGGAAAACCTCAAGCTTGTTTCAAGGACCGAGAACAAAGATACCGATCGGGCAATCACGCTCTATGGAACCATGGGTGCGGGGGAGACGGCCAGCTTCACGAACGTGAGTGTCAGCGGTTGGAAATGCTGCAAGAACAGCGCATTCAATGTTGACCAGGGTAATGAAATTTACGAAGCCTCGCCGGCGCCTGTAACTATCAGAGGCAGCCAGGTCGCGGTGGATGCAACGTTTGTCAACTGCACGTTTAAGAATAATAGTGATGACTGCGTCGGCGCCTTGAGCGTGGTCGGGCGGTCGAAGACTCCAAAAGTTACGTTGAACGGTTGCACGTTCGAAAACAACAGTCAGGGAATGATTGCATGCGACGAGATGAAGGTTGAGAGCGGTCATGTGCATGCGGGCAATATTGGCGTCAAAAATGCCATAGTTGCCCTGAATAACTGCAGTATCCGTTCAACAAATAACACGTCATGGAATGGCCCCTGCTCTTATATGTTCAATGTGTGGGGTATTCAATATCAGATGCACATGACGAGTGCCATTGCGGTGGCAAAGGATGCGTCGTGCACCATAAACGGTACGGTTATCGACGACTTGTACGTGTTCCCTTCTAATTACTTTAACGGTCACAAAATAATCAGTCATGACGAGAAGCGCTGCGCGGTTTACGCCCTTGGTTCTGTGACGCTCGCTGGCAACACGAAGGTCACTACGGCCAAGGCGAAGGGTGTCGATGCGTCCGATGTCGGTAGCTACGGTAAGGTTCATGTCGATAAGTCTTTTACGGGCGAAGCCGTCCTGTCTGTCGACGATACCAAGTTCGATCCCGAGTCCAATAAGCAGGATTACTACTATGGGTATGTGAACCTTGGCACGAGCGATCTTTCGCAGGAGGATCTTGCGAGCAGGCTCAAGTTTGCTAATGCCGACCTTGCATACGACGTTACCGATGGCAAGGTCAAGGTTATCCATCGTAAGCACGAGCACGAGTGGGCCTATTCCATCAACAAGGATGGGTACAGCATCGCGGCTACGTGCAACGGACAGTATGAGGCCTCGCACTGTGTCTACTCCAGGGACGGCGAGACGATCTCGCTGATGTCGTCCAAGAGCGGCGACCTGAGCTTTACCTACAACGGCAAGCAGCGCGACGCCGTGCTTGCTACGACCAAGCCGTCTCAAAAGGACAACGCTGTAGCCCAGGGCAAGGTAAAGATTGTGAGCGCACGCTTTTACCGTTTCGTGGATGAGAATGACACCGTGGGCATCGAGATGGAAGGGTCGCAGCCGTGCGATGCGGGCACCTATCGCGTGGTGGCGACGGTTGCCATCGAGGGGCAGAGCGATGTTACGCTCGAGCGCGTGTTCAAGATTAACCCCGCCTCGCTTGCGGAGAAGGACTCCAACCGCAAGGATCTTTGCAAGGTCGAAATCATTGGCTACGACAAGTTGAAGGATAACGTCAGGTTCAGCAACGGTGACGTGCTCAACGACGTTCCGTCTTATGAGTGGACGGGTGAGGAGATAACGCCTCGCATTAAGGTGAAGTATAAGCTTGGCGACGAATGGGTTGAGCTTAAAGAGGGCGTCGATTTCGAACGCCTCGCTTGGGGCGAATCGATTTCGGAGAAAGATCCAGGTGCGTACCGGAGCCAGCTCTGGGGCCTGGGAAACTTCGCATCCTACGAGTCAATTTTCTCCTGCAAGTTTTTCTACTGGAGCATCTACGGCACGCAGTTCGAGAATGTTCAGGCCAAGGGCTTTGACGGCACCTACGATGGCATGGCTCACTCGCCGTCGGTGACGGTCGACAATGCCCCCGAGGGCATGCAGATCAAATATAGCGTCGATGACGGTTTACTGTACGAAGACCGAATCCCCTCCTATACCAATGTCACGCGCGATATCTATGACAACGTGTGTGCTGAGACAATTAAGTACCGTATTACCGCACCCGACTACGTGCCGGTGAAGGGTGAGCTCCAGATTATGATCCGCCCCGTCGATCAGGCCGCTCCCAAGGACGTCAAGACGACGGCCGCGACCGGGCATGCTTTGGCGGATGGCAGCATCGACGGGGTTGATAACACCTACGAGTGGAAAGCCGAGGCCGCCAGCGACTATCAGTGGATTGCCGAAGGCGAGACGTCGGTTAAGGGCCTCGCCGCCGGCAAATACAGCGTTCGCCTTAAGGCCGACCGTAACCATAACGCCTCCAAGGCCCTGACGGTTGAGGTCAAGGACGGCCCTAAGAAGGCCGACGGTAACGGTTGGAAGCACGACGACGCCGAACACTGGAACACCTGCACCTGTGGCAAGGAGGACGTTGACCGCGCAAAGCATGACTTTGAGTGGGTCGTCGTCAAGGCCCCCACGGCAACCGAGAAGGGCTCCAAGCAACAGAAGTGCAAGGTCTGCGGTCACAAGCTGGCCGAGGTCGAGATTCCGGCTGCCGCCATCGTTGGCTACTCCGACAAGTACGACGGCGACTATCACACGGTTGATGCGACGAGCCTGCCCGAGGGCGCGACGGCCCAGTACAGCACCGACGGTGAGAACTGGTCCCCCGAGGCCCCCAAGATTAAGGACGTCGGCACGCTGACCGTTGCTTACCAGGTGACGATTGACGGTGCGACCGCCGAGGGTGAGGTCACGCTCGAGGTCAAACCGCGCGCGATTACGGTCACCGCCCAGGACGCCTCCAAAACCTACGGCGAGGCCGATCCCGTGTTTACGTGGGCGATCACATCCGGCGAGCTTGTCGAGGGCGAGAGCCTTCAGGGCATTGAGATTAAGCGCGAAGATGACGACAACGTGCGCGACGGCGGCTATGCTCTGCAGCTGACGCAGGCCAAGGACGCCAACCCCAACTACAACATCACGTTTGTCGACGGCGTGTTCACCATCAACCAGCGCCTGCTTACCGTGACATGGGGTACCAGCGAGTTTGTTTACGATGGCAAGGAGCACTGCCCTGTGGCCACGCTCGGCAACGTCATCGGCAAGGATGACCTTGGCGCGACCGTCGAAGGCTCCCAGACCGAGGCCGGCGCTTCTTACACGGCGACCCTCAGTGCACTGACGGGCAAGGCCGCGGGCAACTACGCGCTTCCGACTGAGGGCCTGACGTGCGACTTCTCCATCAAGAGCGCCGCGCAGGGCGCGCCGGTGGTCCAGGTTGCGGCCGAGACCGTGAGCGGCAAGCGTGACGGCAAGATCACGGGCGTCGACGCGACGATGGAGTGGCGTGCCAAGGGTGCTGACGAGTATCAGGCGGTGGACGAGGGCACGGCCGAGCTTACGGGTCTTGCCGCCGGCACGTATGAGGTGCGCTACCAGGCCAAGGCCAACTACGACGCTTCTTCCGCCACCGAGGTTACCGTGGCGGCCGGTCCCAAGCTGGTCGTGACGCTGCCGAGCAATCAGGTGGGCTACGCGCTCACCTCGACGGCAACCGAGCTCGATTGGCACGGGACTGCAACACTCACCATGGGCATCGACAGCGCGTACTTTGCGGGCAAGGACTACACCGTCAAGGTCAACGGCAAGGCCGTTAAGCTTTCCGCCAAGGGCACCTATGAGCTCAAGGATGTCGAGGGCGACGTGAACGTGACGGTCGAGGGCGTGCTTAAGCACGAGCCCGACGGCTCCGGCTGGGCACGCGATGCCAAGAACCACTGGCATAACTGCCGCTGCGACGACATCATCGACAAGGCCGGGCATACCTTTAAGTGGGTCGTCGACAAACCGGCGACTACCGAGGCCAAGGGCAAGAAACACCAGGAGTGCACCGTCTGCGGCGAGAAGGGCGCAACCGAGGAAATTGCGATTCTGGTACCCGAGATCATCGACGGTAAGGGTCAGACGATGGTGGTTGACGCCGCCAAGGACCTGAGCTTCCGTTCGAGCGCACCGCTCGCGTTCTTCCAGAAGGTACTGGTCGACGATAAGGAGGTCGCCCCCGAGAACTACGTGCTCACCGAGGGCTCTACGATCGTGACGCTCAAGGCGAGCTTCCTGAATACGCTCGGCGTGGGCGAACACAGGCTGAGCGTGGTTTCGACCACGGGCACGGCCGAGACGACCTTTACCGTTGCCGAGACTGCCAAGCCCGCTCCTGGCCAGACCACTACGACTACTACGACCACGACTACGACTTCCAAGCCTAAGAAGAGGGCTAGCAAGGAGGCGTTGCCTGAGTCCGGCGACAGCACTTATGTCATTGCGGGTGCCGTACTCGCTGCCGGTGTGGCAGTCCTGCTGCTGGCGTGGGCCATCATGAAGCGCCGCGCTTAACCGCGCACCAGCTCCCAGCGGGTCGGGATCGAGCGATCCGGACCCGCTTTTATGCCCACCGCCTCTCGGACCAAGATAAAACGGGCCGCTCGAACCGTGTGGCAGATCCATTTTCGACTGTCCTCAGCTTGCCAGTTCGAAAATGGACCCGCCCCAAAATTGAATCCTTATTCCAACTTTACACCTGGCTTTACAGCTGTCTTGTCAGCTGTAAAGCCAGGTGTCATACTAAAGCCCCAAGATTCGCCAAAAGAGAGGGGCCTTGATGGCACAGAGCGCGAACATGGATGCATCGGAGCTTGCACGCGATATCGCGGCCGGCCTGGCATCGGCAACGACGGCAACGGAGCGCGCGGCACTGGTGCCCGCAGAGCTCGTCGAGGCCATTCATCAGCTAAAAACCCAACGTGACGCAGTGATCCTGGCGCACTATTATGTGGCGCCCGAGGTTCAGGCTGTGGCCGATTTCGTCGGCGACAGCTTCTACCTGGCAAAGCTTGCCAAGAGCCTGCCGCAGCAGACTATCGTGCTGTGCGGCGTGGAGTTTATGGGCGAGAGCGCCAAGCTGCTCAACCCCACCAAGACCGTGCTGCTGCCCGAGCCGGGCGCGGACTGTCCCATGGCGCACATGGTCAAGCACGAGACGGTCGACGCGGCGCGCGCCGAATATGGCGACGACCTGGCCGTGGTGTGTTACGTCAACTCGACGGTCGAGATCAAGAGCTGGAGTGACGTGTGCGTTACCAGCTCTAACGCCGTCAAGATCGTCTCCGAGCTGCCGCAGCAGCACATCTTGTTCATTCCCGACCAGAACCTGGGCCGCTTTGTGGCCGAGCAGGTGCCCCAAAAGCACGTCATCCTCAACAACGGCTACTGCCCGCGCCATCACATCATCACCGTCGAGCAGATCGTCGACGCGCAGGAGGCGCACCCCGACGCGCTCGTGCTGGCGCACCCCGAGTGCAAGGCCGACGTCCTGGCCGAGGCCGACTACATCGGCTCCACTGCCGGCATCATCAAGTATGCCGAGGAGTCGGACGCGAGCGAGTTTATCATCGTGACGGTCCGCGGCGTGCTCTACGAGCTCGAGCGGCGCTGCCAGGGCACCGGCAAAAAGTTCTACTTCCCCGCGGTACAGCCCACCTGCGTCAACATGGATCTCATCACGCTCGAAAAGCTCGTGCGCTGCCTGGAGACGGGCGAGGGCGAGGTGCAGATTGGCGTGTCGGATGAGGCCGCCGACCAGGCCAAGCTCACGCTCGACCGCATGCTCGAATACGCGGCTCGCTAGAACGATGTGACATGAGGGACCATCCCTTATGCCACATTACAAGGGAGAGGATTCCTGTGGAAACCAAACAATGCCCCGACATGGAGTGCGACGTCGTCATTGCCGGTTGCGGCGTGGCGGGCCTATACGCGGCCCTCAATCTGCCGACGAGCACGCGCGTGATCATGCTCTCCAAGGGCGCTGTCGACGAGTGCGATTCGATGCTCGCGCAGGGCGGTATCTGCGTGCTTCCCGAAGGCTCTGACTACGACGCCTTCTTTGAGGACACTATGCACGCCGGCCACTACGATAACCGCCGCGAGAGCGTCGACATCATGATCCGCTCGAGCCGTTCGGTCATCAACGACCTGCTGGCCATGGGCGTGGACTTTGAGCGCAAGGCCGACGGCAGCCTCGACTTTACCCGCGAGGGTGCGCACAGCCGCCCGCGCATCGCCTTCCATGCCGACATTACGGGCAAGGAAATCACGACCAAGCTCCTCCAGGCCGTTCGCAAGCTGGATAACGTGCAGATTTTGGAGCACGTGGCCATGACCGACATTCTGACGGGCGAGCGTGATGGCGCCACGGCGTGCCTCGGCGTCGTCGCCGTTCCCGTGGACGAGGACAACTCGGTTCGCCCCGCCGACGAGCTGGCAAATGCCGCCGAGGGCGTGCATGCCGGCGAGCCGTTTAAGATCCATGCCCGCCACACGCTGTGGGCGACAGGCGGCATCGGCGGTGTATACGACCACTCGACCAACTACCCGCAGCTCACGGGCGATGCCTGCTACATCGCCCAGGAGCATGGCATTAAGATGGAGCACCTGGACTACGTGCAGATTCACCCCACGGGACTGTTCTCGCCGCAGCCGGGCCGCACCTTCCTGATCAGCGAGAGCTGCCGCGGCGAGGGCGCGATTTTGCTCAACGCCGCCGGCGAGCGCTTTACCGATGAGCTTCAGCCGCGCGATGTGGTCGCTGCCGCCATCCGCGAGCAGATGAAGCAGGATGGTACCGAGCACGAGTGGCTGAGCTTTGCCCCCGTTGAGCGCGACGTGGTAACCGGACACTTTGCCAACATTCGCGCACGCTGCCTGGAGGACGGCCGCGACATCTTGGACGAGCCCATTCCCGTCACACCCACGCAGCACTACTTTATGGGCGGCGTGTGGGTCGACAAGGACGGTCAGACCTCGATGCCCGAGCTCTACGCCGCCGGCGAGACGGCCTGCAACGGCGTTCACGGCAAGAACCGCCTTGCATCAAACAGCCTGCTCGAGGCGCTGGTCTGGGGTCGTCGCGCCGCGTGGCACATGCGTACCGGCCAGTCGCTCGCCGTGGAGCAGGCGGGCGAGCCCGCGCTCGATGGCCGTCATCGCGCCCTGAGCGCCGACACCCTGGCAATCGATGATTTGGCCCGTGCCGCCGGCACGCAGGCCGTGGAGGAGTAGACCATGAACCCCATTACCATGAAGCTCGTCGTCGATGATCTGATTCTGCAGGCTCTGCGCGAGGACATTACGTTTGAGGACGTGAGCACGGCGAGCGTGTGCCCCACGGCGCGTCCCGCCACGGTGGAGCTCATCGCCAAGGCCGATGGCATCATCGCGGGCCTGGATGTGTTCGCTCGTACCTTTGAGCTGCTGGATCCGCAGAGCTCGGTGCTGTTTGACGTTGCCGATGGCGACGAGGTGCACGCCGGCGACCATGTGGGCCAGGTACGCGGCGATGCGCGCGTGCTGCTTTCGGGCGAGCGCGTGGCGCTCAACTACCTGCAGCGCATGAGCGGTATCGCTACCTATACGCACCAGATGGCTGCGGCGCTCGAGGGCACCAAGACCGTGCTCGTCGACACGCGCAAGACCACGCCGGGTATGCGCGTCTTCGAGAAGGCCGCGGTCGAGATCGGCGGCGGCAGCAACCACCGCTACAATCTGTCGACGGCCGTCATGCTCAAGGACAACCACATCGACGCCGCCGGCGGCGTGACGCGTGCGATCGAGATGGCGCGCGCCCATGCATCGTTTACCGCGACGGTCGAGATCGAGTGCGAGAACCTGGACATGGTGCGCGAGGCCGTGGAGGCCGGCGCCGACATCATCATGCTCGACAACATGACCCACGATGACATGGCTGCCGCGATTGAGTTTATTGCCGGTCGCGCCAAGACCGAGTGTTCGGGCAACGTGGATGCCAGCAATATCCGTGCGCTTGCCGACCTGGGCGTTGACTTTATTAGCTCGGGAGCGTTGACGCACTCTGTGCCGATTCTCGACCTCTCGCTTAAGCACCTGCGTCTGCTGGACGGTAAATAATGGACGCCCGCGAGCGTCGCCGTTCCATCATGGGCGTGCTCGAGCGAGCCAAAGACCCCGTCTCCGGCAGTACGCTTGCTCGCGAGGTGGGTGTGAGCCGCCAGGTTGTCGTGCAAGACATCGCCCTGCTGCGCGCCGATGGGCACGATATCGTGGCGACCAATCGCGGCTACGTGCTGCAGGAGGCCCCCAGCAGCCCCGCCGTGCCCACGCGCCTGGTCAAGGTTCGCCATAGCGTGGAGCAGACAGGCGATGAGCTCACGAGTATCGTCGACGCCGGAGGCGCCGTGCTCAACGTGATCGTCAATCACCGCGTGTACGGTAAGATCACGGCCGACCTGGACATCCGCAATCGTCGCGATGTTGAGCGCTACCTGCACGATATCGAGAGCGGCAAAAGCTTTCCACTACTAACGGTGACGAGCGGCTATCACTTCCATCGCATCGCGGCAGAGGATGAGCAAACCCTCGACGAGATCGAGGCTATGCTCAAGGAGAAGGGCTATCTGGCAGACCTGATGCCCTACGAAGACGATCTATCGTAGCCGATGCTGCAAACGCCCCTAAGCGGCAATCTGACGTTCAATCGTCGGTCGCGTACAAAAGTACGCTTCCCTCCTCTTTCACGTCACCTTGCTCGCTCAGGGGCGTTTTCGCTGACTTATGCTCAACCTGCGACGGTGCCAAATTAGCTATCCGCACAAAAAGAGGCCTCTGCGGCGATGCGGAGGCCTCCTTTTTTGTGCACGGTGTACTTGTGAGTGTGCAAGTGGGGGAGTTGTTACTCCTCGACGATCTCGGTGATCGCGCCGGCGGGGCAAGCGTCCTGGCAAGCGCCACAGGCGACGCAGGAGTCCTCGTCAGCAACGGTAGCGACGTCCTGGAGCTCCAGAACGCCAGCGGGGCAGGAGTCGACGCAAACGCCACAAGCGATGCACTCGTCGGCATCAATTACGGGATGAGCCATGGTAGTTTCCTCTCTGTTGACCGACGCTACAGGCGATGCGCGCCGGTTTGATTCGGGCAAAAACATACCACGTGAGCGACCGTTT
This sequence comes from Collinsella sp. HCP28S3_E9, assembly GCF_052065455.1. Taxonomy (NCBI): domain Bacteria; kingdom Bacillati; phylum Actinomycetota; class Coriobacteriia; order Coriobacteriales; family Coriobacteriaceae; genus Collinsella; species Collinsella sp. HCP28S3_E9. Next base: position 5,796 of record NZ_JBQHTZ010000011.1, on the reverse strand, counting down.
GCAATACCCTCTGGCCGGCATCTTCATACCATTCGCCGAGTATGCCACGGCTTACTAAGAAACGCACAGGTGAGGCTGGTGAGCTGTGCAAATGTTAGCTAAAGGTGACTCGAATTATTGAGCAATTGAGTGGGCTTTCGGAAAGCGCATCCCGTTATCTGGTCGAAAAACGGGTCGCAGTTTCCGGTTGGGCCCGCTAGCGGAAACTGCGACCCGGTATCAGCTCTCAAAACGGGATACGGTTTCCGGTTGAGCCTTCAGACGGAAACTACGACCCGGAATCCACACTCAAACCGGGACGAGCTTTCCGTAAAGCAGCCCCAGGCACCCCCGGCCCAAACCTCAGCCATCTCTACATAGATCTCGATAGATTTGCCGAGAACTCAATCAGCGCATCTACCTGCGTATTCGAGAACCTAAACTCTAAGTGATAAGAAATCTTATATGAATTGACTTAGATTTTGTATATTCCGGTCCATAAGGGGATACACTACATCCTGAAAGACAAACCGAAAGACCGCTTGGCAGACCGCCGAGTCGGTGCAAACGCACAAGAGAGAGGGAATTTCTAATGGGCAAGATTCTTGGTATCGACCTTGGTACTACTAACTCCGCAATGGCCGTTCTCGAGGGCGGTTCTCCGACCATCATCGTGAACGCCGAGGGCGACCGCACCACCCCGTCTGTCGTGGGCTTCCGTGCCGACGGCGACCGCGTCGTGGGCAAGGCCGCTAAGAACCAGGCGGTCACCAACCCCAAGAACACCGTGTTCTCCATCAAGCGCTTCATGGGCCGCAAGTACTCCGAGTGCACCTCCGAGCTCAAGACCGTGCCGTATGAGGTCAAGGAGGGCCAGGGTGGCCGTGCCGTCGTCGACATCGAGGGCAAGGAATACACCGCCGAGCAGGTGAGCGCCATGACGCTCGCAAAGATGAAGGCCGACGCCGAGAAGTATCTGGGCGAGACCGTCACCGACGCCGTCATCACCGTCCCGGCCTACTTCAACGACGCCCAGCGCCAGGCCACCAAGGACGCCGGTAAGATCGCCGGCCTCAACGTTAAGCGTATCGTCAACGAGCCGACCGCTGCCGCTTTGGCCTATGGCCTGGACAAGCAGGGCTCCGACCAGCGCATCCTGGTCTTCGACCTGGGCGGCGGTACCTTCGACGTCTCCATCCTCGACCTCGCCGACGGCGTGTTTGAGGTTCTGTCCACCTCGGGCGACAACCACCTGGGCGGCGACGACTGGGATCAGCGCGTCATCGACTGGATGGCCGATAAGTTCCAGCAGGAGAACGGTGTCGACTTGCGTCAGGACCCCATGGCCCTGCAGCGTCTGAAGGAGGCCGCCGAGAACGCCAAGAAGGAGCTCTCCGCCGCCCAGCAGTCCACTATCAACCTGCCGTTCATCACCATGAACCAGTCCGGCCCGCTGCACCTCAACTACACGCTGACCCGCGCCGAGTTCGAGAAGATCACCCGCGACCTGCTCGAGCGCTGCAAGCAGCCTGTCACCAACGCCCTGCGCGACGCTAACCTTAAGCTCTCCGATCTGACCGAGGTCATCCTCGTCGGCGGCTCCACCCGTATGCCCGCCGTCCAGGAGCTCGTCAAGACCATGACCGGCAAGCAGCCCAATATGTCCGTGAACCCCGACGAGGTCGTTGCCGACGGCGCTGCCGTCCAGGGCGGCGTGCTCACCGGCGACGTCGAGGGCATCCTGCTGCTCGACGTTACCCCGCTGTCGCTGGGCGTCGAGACCATGGGCGGCATCATGACCAAGATGATCGACCGCAACACCACGATTCCGACCTCCAAGACCGAGGTCTACTCCACCGCTGCCGACAACCAGACCAGCGTCGAGATCAACGTGCTCCAGGGCGAGCGCGAACTTGCCCGCGACAACAAGTCGCTCGGTAAGTTCCAGCTGACCGGTATCCCGGCTGCCCGCCGCGGCGTGCCGCAGATCGAGGTCACCTTCGACATCGACGCCAACGGCATCGTCAAGGTCTCCGCTAAGGACAAGGGCACCGGCAAGGAGCAGCAGATCACCATCTCCGGCTCCACCGCTCTGTCCGACGAAGAAGTCGATCGTATGGTCAAGGACGCCGAGGCTCATGCCGAGGAGGACAAGAAGCAGAAGGAAGAGGTCGAGGTCCGCAACCAGACCGACAGCCTGTGCTACTCCACCGAGCAGACCCTCAACGAGCTGGGCGACAAGGTTTCCGCCGACGTGAAGTCCAAGGCCGAGGCCGCTATCGCCGATGCCAAGAAGGCGCTCGAGGGCTCTGACGTCGAGGCCATCAAGGCCGCTGGCGAGTCCCTGCAGTCCGTGGCCTACGAGCTGGCTCAGGTTGTCTACGCCGACGCTCAGCAGCAGACCGACGGTGCCGCCGGCGCCCAGCCTGCCGACGATGACGTCGTCGACGCCGACTACGAGGTTGTGGACGACGAGGACAAGTAATCATGTCCGCCCGTAAAGCTCGCACGGAGGCGGCTGCCGTTGGAGCCGCCCCCGTTGACTCTGAGGAGAAGGACGTGAAGATTCCCGTAGAGGCCGTCGACGAAACCGAGGCCAACGAGGCCGAGGCGGCCGAGGCTGTCGAGAACCAGGTAGAGGATTCCAACAAGGAGGCGACGATGACCGAGGACGAGATGGTGGAAGCCGCTATCCGCGCCGGTGAGGAAGCCGCCGACAACGACTTTAAGCTCAAGTTCGAGCAGGCCCAGAAGGAGCTTGCCGACGTGCGCAACGAGCTCGATGCTGCGGCAGAGGCTCAGAAGGCTGCCGAGGACAAGGCGAAGGACGCCACCGAGCGCACCGCCCGTCTGCAGGCCGACTGGGAGAACTTCCGTCGCCGCACCGCCAGCGAGCGTATCGCCGAGCGTGAGCGCGCGACCGAGAAGCTCGTCACTGCGCTGCTGCCGGTGGTCGACGATATCGAGCGTGCGATCGACCATGCCCGCAGCCAAGAGCTTGCCGACGACTTTAAGCAGTTCGTCGACGGCGTCGACGCGGTGCATGCCAAGCTACTCGATGTGTTTGCGCACGAGGGCGTTGAGCCCATCGACCCCAAGGGCGAGGCGTTCGATCCGCTCGAGCACCAGGCTGTGGGTCGCGTCGAGGACTCGTCGCAGTACGACGAGACCGTCAACGACGTGTACCAGAAGGGCTACCGCATGGCGGACCGCATCCTGCGTTCCGCGATGGTGACGGTGACCTACGGTGGCGAAAAGCGCCCCGCACCGGAGCCCGAAGCGGCGCCCGAGGATGCTGCGGCCGATACGGCCGAGAGCACCGAGGAGTAATTGAGAAGGGCCCCGGGGCAACACCCGGGGCCCTTTCTGGCCTAGTGCCATATGAAAGCATGAGCCGCCGCCCGCTGGGCGACGGATAAAACAGGAGAGGAGCTACGATGGCTGCAGGCAAAACCTTCTATGACATCCTGGGCGTATCCAAGAGCGCCTCCGACAAAGAGATCAAGAGCGCGTTTCGCAAGCTCGCGCAAAAATATCACCCCGACGCCGGCGGCGACGAGGCCAAGTTCAAGGAGATCAGCGAGGCCTACGAGACGCTTTCGGACGAGAAGAAGCGCAAAGAGTACGACCAGATGCTCATGTTTGGCGGCATGCCGGGCGCAGGCGGCGCGTATGGCGGCGGCTACGGTGCCGGCGCGGGTGCCAGCGGCTGGGGCGACATCTTCGACAGCATCTTTAGCGGCAACGGCGCTTGGGGCAGCGATTGGGGCTCGGGCTTTGCCGGGGCTGCGGGCGCTGCCGGTGCCGGCGCGGGTCGCAGCCGCGCTCGCAAGGGCGGCGACCTGTCGCTGACCGTCGATGTGACGGCCGAGGACGCGTTTCGCGGCGTGACGCACAAGGTCACCTATCGCATTCCCTCGACAGGCGAGCAGCAGACCATTACGGTCTCGGTGCCCGCGGGCGCGGTCGACGGCGGCAAGCTGCGCTACAAGCGTCGCGGCGAGTATGGCGTCGCCGGCGGCGAGCGCGGCGACCTGGTCGTGACCACGCATGTGGAGGAGCACCCGCTGTTTAAGCGCAAAGGCGCCGACGTGACCATGGAAGTACCGGTCTCGGTCTACGAGGCGGCGCTCGGCTGCACGGTGGACGTGCCCACGCCCGGCGGTGCGACGGTCCGTTTGAAAGTGCCTGCGGGTACTCAGACGGGCAAGAAGTTCCGCTTTAAGGAGATGGGGGCGCCCGACGTTAAGCACCGTGGCCGTACGGGTGCGCTGCTCGTCGAGATCAAGGTACAGGTTCCCACGAACCTATCCGATGACGAGCGCGATGCCATGACCAAGCTGCGCGAGGCCGACACGCGCGACTACCGCGAGAAAGTTAACCGTTACAAGGCGACGTTCTAGGGCGGTCGCGGTGCACGCCCACGCCTGCGGGCTTATGATGGACGATAACGAGACGGAAAGGGGTCAGGTAGCATGGCCGAGGACAATAGGAACAAACCGCTGTACATGATCAGCGTGGCGGCCGAGCTGACCGGCATGCATCCGCAGACTCTGCGCGTCTACGAGTCCAAGGGTCTGGTGAACCCCCAGCGCTCGGGCGGCAACACGCGCCTGTATTCGCGTGCCGATATCGAGCGCCTGGAGCTCATCAACCAGCTGACCGACGAGGGCATCAACCTTGCCGGCGTGGTGCGCATCCTCGATATGAAGGAGCGTGCCGAGGAGCGCGAGCGCGAGAACGAAAAGCTCCGCGCCCGCATGCGCCAGCTCGAGGACGAGCTGCACGAGTACAAGATGCAGAAGAAGATCACCTCCCTGGCCCCGCGCGATGGCTCGGTTAATCCCGAACAGGTCATGCGCAAGCTACTGGGTGCCGGCGGGGATCTCTAGGTTCCGCCGTTCTAACGAACGGCGGACCGGTCGACGCTGCGCGCCGCCCAGAGCGACAATTTGTCATTCAAAAGGCAAGGCATGACCAGAAGGTCTATGCCTTGCCTTTTTCATGCCAACTTGTTCGCTCTGGACGTCGCTCGCTGTCCATCCTCTACCTGCGGCGTTGCCTTGCTCCGGATGCGGCACTTGGGGACGTTCCTCACTTTGGAAATGCGGCCCGCTCGCTCATATGACCCAATCCGCTGTCAAGAGCCACAATGGCCCCGCCGACCGCTTGCAATCGGTCGGCGGGGCCTGCCGTTGAACCCGTCCCGGTCCGCCCCCGGCATGTCATCGACGCCTTCGGCTCAGTCTCATATCCGCGGATACCGTTCTGTCGGCCCGCACTCCATTCCTTCGGCGGGGTTCCCCAAGTCTGTCGAGGCGCATGCGGAGGGCTCCGCGCGCACAGCGAAATAGGGGGTATCCCCGAAGGCCGCCCGGCTCGCCGGGACGGGGGCTATGTCTATTCCGCGCCCTCCCGGCACATCATGCCGAGGGCCCAGAGCCACCTCACGAGCTCGGCCGCGGTGGCCGCGTTGGCCTTCGCCGCGGGCATGCCGCGGGCGAGCATCTCCTCGCGCCGCCGCAGGAGCCGCTCGGACCCCTTCCCCCCGTGCATCCTTATCTCGAGGGGCACGCCCGTGTCCCTCGGCATGAGCTTCGGCTGGTGCCGTGCCGCGGCGTAGCACCATGAGCCCTCAACGGCCAGCTTCCTCACGAGCGCGTTGCCCGCGCCGCTGATGCCTCCGAGCCGCGCGGAGTCGCCACTTGTTAGCGCTAATCTAAAATTGACCACTTTCGCAAACGCATCTCGCCGAATGCGCTAACGCGCTTTCGCCGACCCCGCTAACGTACTTTCACCAACTGCGCTAACGGAACT
>NZ_JBQHTZ010000010.1:0-87731 GCF_052065455.1 Collinsella sp. HCP28S3_E9 | reverse complement strand
ATGCCGGGGGCGGACCGGGACGGGTTCAACGGCAGGCCCCGCCGACCGATTGCAAGCGGTCGGCGGGGCCATTGTGGCTCTTGACAGCGGATTGGGTCATATGAGCGAGCGCCGTCCAGGGCGAATAAGTTGGCATGAAAAAGGCAAGGCATAGACCTTCTGGTCATGCCTTGCCTTTTGAATGACAAATTGTCGCCCTGGGCGGCGCGCAGCGTCGGCCGGTCCGCCGTTCGGTAGAACGGCGGAACCTACTACACGGCCTGTGCCAGCTTCTCGGCACGCTCGGCGGCGGCAAGCGCCTCGATGACGGCACCGAGTTGGTCGCCCAGAAGGACGCCGTTGTAGGTGGAGTTGAAACCGATACGGTGGTCGGTCACGCGGTCCTGGGGCTGGTTGTAAGTACGGATCTTCTCGGAACGGTTTCCGTGGCCAATCTGGCTCTGGCGCTCGGCGCCGAGCTCGGCCTGCTGCTTCTCGAGTTCCATCTCGTACAGACGGGCACGCAGCATCTGCATGCAGACCTCGCGGTTTTGAATCTGGGAACGCTGCTCCTGCGACTGCACCACGGTATTGGTGGGCAGGTGGGTAATGCGCACGGCGGAGTAGGTGGTGTTAACGCACTGACCGCCAGGACCGGAGGCACAGTAGGTATCGATGCGCAGGTCGGACTGGTTGATCTGAACGTCGATCTCCTCGGCCTCGGGAAGCACGGCGACAGTTGCCGTGGAGGTCTGGATGCGGCCCTGGGACTCGGTCTTGGGAACGCGCTGGACACGGTGCACGCCGGACTCGAACTTCATGACGGAGTAGACACGGTCGCCCTCGACCTTGAACTCGATGGACTTAAAACCGCCGGCCTCGCTGGGGCTGGAGTCGAGCACGGTGGTCTTCCAGCCACGCGACTCGCAGAAGCGTTGGTACATCTTGTACAGGTCACCGGCGAAAATGGCCGCCTCGTCGCCACCTGCGGCGGAGCGGATCTCGACGATGGTGTTCTTGTCGTCATTGGGGTCACTCGGGATGAGCATGTACTTGATGTCTTCCTCGAGCTGGGGAAGTTTGTCCTCGTTCTCGGAGATGTCCATCTGGAGCATCTCCTTCTCGTCGGCATCGGTAGTGTCACGGAGCATTTCTTTGGCAGCCTCGATGTCGTCGAGCGCGCCGATGTACTCGCGCGCAGCGGCAATGAGGTCGGACTGGTGCGCGTACTCCTTGTTGAGACGCGTGAACTCCTTGATGTCGGAGGCGACGGCCGGGTCGGAAAGCTTCTTCTCGAGCTCCTCGTAGGCCTTGATGATCTTTTCGAGCTTGTCGCGCATGGCGGAACTCCTTTATATGCGTGAAGGTGAAAATCGGCGGAATTGATGGGGCGCATGGCGCCGTTGCGGGGTAAGCCCAGCTAGAACATGTCGATTTTCAGATACATGCGCATCCCTTCGCGTATAGGGTACATAGTTGCGGTCTAACCCATATATGATAGCGTGCGCAGGCAAACCTGCATATAACCCGCACGGAATGCGTGGACGTAGTCGTTGGGGACGTTCCTTAACGACGAGTCGTTTAAGAACGTCCCCAACGACTACAACGGCTAACAAAGGGACTGTCGCTTTGTCACATTCTAGAGCGTTTGAAGCAGAGCGATGAAAAAGTGGACACCTTGGAGGTAGGCACGGCGGGTAATGCGCTCGTTGGTGCCGTGGACACCGCGATCGCACTCGTCATCGTCGACCACAAACGCCGAAAAGCGAATGCATTCAGAGCAAATACGCTGATAGTTAGCCGCATCGGTGGCACCGATCACAGTTGAGGGCACAATGCCGACAGCGGCCCCGCCCGCCGCGTTCGGTACGTTTTCCTCCGCCCCCTTTGGATCACGAAAGTAGCGGGCGGCAATAGTGCGAACGGCCTCGAGCCCCGGTCCGCCAACACGTGGGGACGGCGAGGGCTCGGAGCTGCCGGGGCCAAGTTCGACCCCCACGCGCCCGGTGAGGCCCGCCGCGGCAACGGCCTCACGGCAACGGTCAACAACATCAGCCACGCCCGTGCCCTCAAGCATGCGGAAGTTAATATTGGCCCACATATCCTGCGGCATCACGTTAGCACCAGTGCTGCCGCCCTCAATCTGCGTGGGCGCACAGGTAGTGGTCACGAGCGGATAGAGCTTGTTGCTGGCGAGGCAGTCGCGAACAATGACGCCTCCGTTGGCGGCAATCTCATCCGCCGTGTAGAGCCCCAACTCGACAAGCTGCGCGGCAAGCAGATCGGTCACGCGCGTCGGCCACTCGATATCGCAGATTGCGGCGATAGCGCGGCTCAATACCTCGAGCGATGTGCCGCCGTAGGGGTTGGACGAATGTCCGCCTTCGCTCTTCGTCTTGAGCACGATATCGGCATAGCCCTTCTCGGCAAGGTCGGCATGCATAAGCCAGCCCTCGCCCGCGCCGTACTCGGCAGCCGAAACAATACGGTAGTCACCCTCGTCGATCAGGTATTCAAGTTCAACGCCGCGCTCCTCGAGCACGCGGCCGATGGCCCCCGCTCTCTAGAGCAGCGTAACCTCGAAGGCGCGCTTGTCGGTGGCACCGGGAGCCAAGGTGATGGTGTTGACCTTGTGCTCGAAGACGTCGTCCTCGGTGTCCATGGTGGTATGTCCGGTCCAAGGCTCGAGCGCCACGAACGGGGCGTCGTTGGCGGCAGACCACACGCCAATGTACTTAAAGCCCTCAAAGTCAATCTTGACGCCGTGGCCCGACTTGCGACTGCGCAGCGTGAGCGTGGAGCCCGGGGTATCGGTGAACATGATGGCGTCGTTGTCGAAGCTACGGTGTGTGATGGGCAGCACGTCCGAGTTATCGGGAGCCTTGTAGCTTCCCTCGAACGTCATAAGGCCATCGGGCGTGATGATGGGGGCCTCGTTAGTCCAAGCCTCGGTAAACGCCAGCTCGTAATCCTCGAACGCCTCGTCCTCGGCACCGGGAACGGGCACGTTAAATGCGGGGTGGCCGCCCACCGAAAACGGCAGGTCCACGTCGCCGGTGTTGGTGACGGCAAAGGTCTGCGTAAGAGTGGCGTCGCCAGTCAGGGCATAGGTCATGTTGAGCTTAAAGTGGAACGGGAAGGCCTTGAGCGACTCGGGCGTATCGGTGATCTCGTAGGTAACGGACGAACCGTCCTCCGACACCTCGACCAGCTTGTGCTCCACGATACGCGCGATGCCGTGGCGCGCCATCTCGCAGCTGCCGGCCGCAGACGTCGCCGTGTTGTTGCGCAGCGAGCCCACAATGGGGAACAGGATGGGCGCATGCTTGCCCCAAAAAGCGGGATCGCCCTGCCACAGATACTCGTTGCCGTTGAGGGCAAGGCTCGTGAGCTGGGCGCCCATGGAATCGATGGCCGCGGTGAGGCCGCCGCGCCTGATGGTAGTGACGGTAGACATGCTACTTCCTCCAAAAGTAAACAATAGTGTCGAGGACTATTGTCCCACTCTTGGCGGCGGGACGGGACGGCAGGCGATTATTGAGTAGCCATAGCGGAAATGGGCGGCGAGCGCCTACTGGGTATCCACGTAAAGGTCAAACCCGCCCTGCGAGGTGGTGTCGACCGTATCGGGCGCCCGCGAGTTAAAGCTCGCGGGAACCATTCTTTTCGAGGCACGAAAACGCGTGCCGTCGGTGGCGACAGGTGGCTCATCGACCGTAAGTTCGTAGTCGCCGGGCTTGAGCTCGATACCGTCACCTTCGGAATTGACGTATTGGTGCTCGTCGATCGCTTGTCCCTTGAGCGTGCGGCCCACGATATGAATGAGCATCTGGCTGTCGCCGCGCGCGGTATCCCACGTCGCGCCGTCCTTGACCTCGACCGACACATGCACCGAGCGCGTACGGTTGAGCGATTGTTCGACGGAGATCTCGACCTCGGCGGCGTCTTGGCGCTGCTGCTCAACATGGCTCCAAACGCTGCCGATTGCCGAGCAGGCGATAACGCCGGCCATGAAGGCGATGAGGATGGGGCCGAGCGGAGAGCGCCGGCCCGCGCCTTCCTCGCGAGCCAGATCGGGGCGATGCGTGGGCGCAGGTGCCTGGGCGCCCTGCGCGGGCACGTCGAGAATGCTAAAGGATGCCGTGCTGTCGGGGTCGATAGTGTGACGCGGCTGTGGGGTCCTTGCCGGCGAGATGGACATGTCGGCCGGCTCACCCAGTGTGGCCGTGGCGTCGGCCTTTGCCTCGTCGGCCTCAGCCTGGGCCCAGGCCTGTTCAAAGGTTAGGGGTTCGGCCGAGTCGGAAGCGGCGTCCGTCTCGACGGCATCGTCGCCGCTCTCGTCCTCGTCGCTCGACACGTCATGCGGCGCGGTCTCGTCCCACTCCTCGTCCGGAACCTCGCCCTCGCTATACCACCATTCAAAGTTATCGATATCCATACGGGGCGCCCCTTAGGCCTCGCAAATAAACACTTGCTAGCCTTATACCCCCAGACGGCACGAGGGCTCGCACGGAATGCGAAAAGGACTGCTCCTTTGTCGCATCGAAACGGATCTGTTTACGTTTAGCCGCGGGTAATCTTATTTCTCAACAAGAAGTCGACTGCCCCCACGATTCTGATGCCATCGATGTCCGTTGGATGGTCGCCATCCCTGACAATCAGGATCTTCTCATACGAATCAGGAATTTTTCCTAGTGTGCTTAGCTTGAGCGGTCGCAGCTCGCGTTCCCTCGTCGCCTCGGCATCGATCCGTTCGGTAACCTGGATATATTTGCGGTCTGATCCCTCGCCGATTGCGACAAAGTCGATTTCCCCCGCGCGTAGATGGCCGCAAAACACTTCGTATCCTTCAAAGACAAGCTGGTTGTAGATAACGTTCTCGAGCATCCTTCCGCTATCGCTACCTCTATATCCGTCAAGATAGCTGCGAATTCCCGTATCAGCTATGTAATATTTACCGCCTGTCTTAAGAAGCTCCCGCCCCTTGATGTCATACCTTTTTACTTTGGTAAACAGGTACGTCTCTTCCAGAGCGTCAATATATGCCGACACCGTCGATGCGTTGGTCTTACCGCCCGCTGATTCGTTGAGCGTCCCTACGATTTTGTTGACCGAGGTTTGGTTGGAGATGTTGTCTGCCAGATACGCACAGAGCCGCTCGAGAACATCGCGCTTGGTGATAGCTCCGCGACCCCTACGCGTCACACGCGACAGGATATCGCGCGCGACGATCGTCTGGTAGAGGCTACGGATATAGTCGCGACACAGCTCACGTCTCGGCTCATCATGGGCCAGAAACGGCATGCCGCCATAGGTTATGTACTGCTCAAGCACGGTATTTGAATTAAGGCGATCGCCCGTCTTGGAAACAAGTTCGGCCCTCTCACCAAGCCCTTCAGCGGCGACCGCATCAATCGAGCGAAAATCAAGATATTCGCCAAACGTGAGAGGCTGCATCTTGACCTCGACATATCGGCCCGAGATAAGCGTTGCGAGCTCGCTCGATAGCAAAAAGGCATTGGAGCCCGTGACATAGATATCGCACGGCAAATCCACTCGGAGCGAGTTGACCGCCTTTTCCCAACCTTCGACATTCTGGAGCTCGTCAATGAACAGGTAGGGATGATCGATGCCGTCGATGCGCTCCCGAACCATACGATAAAACGTCAGATAATCCGTAATTCCCGCGTACTCTAGAGATTCCATCTTAAAGGTCAGCAAACGCTCGGCTGGCACCCCCTGTTGCGCCAGATAGTCCCTCATCATGTCCAATAACGTTGATTTGCCACAACGGCGTATGCCCGTCACGATTTTGATGAGGTCGGTATCCTGAAAAGCAATGAGTCGATCAAGATAACGGCTTCGGCGAACGATATCCATAGAGTCTCCCTAGCGCCCGACCAGACATGAAATCTTATAAACTTGCATTTTTTGCAAGTTTATAAGATGTTACCTTAGAAACTTGAAGAATTTGCAAGTTTCTAAGGTATGGAATGTGACAAACGGACTGCCCCTTTGTCACATCGCGAGGGCAGCGCGAATGGAGGGGCCTCGAGGGCCTCGCGGAGCCAAGGGGCCAGCTGCTCGGGGTGACCCTGCAGGTAGCCGTCGAGCTCGGACGGGGCCACGCGGCGCACCTCCGAGATCTCCTCTTGGTTGATATGCAGCTCGCCCGGCTCAACATGGGCAAGGTAGACCTCACACCATTCGCACTCGCAGCGACCGTCGCCGTGGTCCTCGCGGTACACCACGTGTCCGAGGTGCTCGAGCTGATCGGGCTCGCGCGTAATGCCAAGCTCTTCGTTAATGCGGCGCGCCGTGGCGGCCGCGACGTCTTCCCCGGGAAGCGGATGGCCGGCGCAGCTATCGGCCAGCACCCCGCCCCACAGGCGCTTGAGCGGACTGCGGCGACAGAGCAGCAGGCGCGCGTCTTCGCCCCGGCCCTCTACCAGAAGCGTCAGAAATGCCTGATGCAGAATACCCTCGCCGGCATGGGCCTCGATGCGGCCGGGCTCGGGACGCGGAATGGCCTGTGCCGTGGCGCCCAGGTGCGCGAACTCCGGCGAGCAGGCGTACACCGCCATATCTCGCGGCGTCACCGTCAGCTGGGCCATGAGCGCAAACTTGCCCTCGCCCACTGCAATCTTTGTCGTGTGCACACCCATGGGGTCCCCTGTCGCCCGCGATGTACCTGAGACCATCTTCGCCTGTATTGCGACTATACAGGCAAGCGCAGCCTGCGACAAAGGGACTGCCTCTTTGTCACATTAGCTTGGCGCTGCTCATGTGCCTGTTCTCGGTGTCATGCTTCACGCACTTGCTTTTCTCGAAATTCCCTCTCGAAACTAGCCGACTACCCCATCTACACCGTGCAAAAAGAAATCCGCTTGGGCAGCATGGACCTCGACAGCCGATTGATGTTCTATTACGTTTTCGAATTGATATTTGAGCGCTACTTCAAACTGGCCAAGAAATAAAACTTGGCATGCGCCCGGCTTCGACTCTTTAGCAGCCTTCTATATGAAAGGTATCGCCCTATGCAACGCGTACTGTTTATCTGCCACGGCAACATCTGCCGCTCGACGATGGCCGAGTCGGTGTTTACCGAGCTCGTGCGCCGCGCTAGGCGCGAGGTGGAGTTTGTCATCGATTCCGCCGCGACCTCGACCGAGGAGCTTGGCAACCCGCCACACCACGGCACCGTTGCCAAGCTGCGCGAAGTCGGGATTCCCGTCGTCGCCCACCGCGCACGCCAGGTGCGTCGCGCGGAGTATGGCGACTGGGACCACATTGTCTATATGGACGACGAGAACGCGCGTGGCCTGCGTCGCATCTTTGGCGACGACCCCGACGGCAAGATTACGCGCTTGCTCGATTGGACCGAGCGCCCCGGCGACGTGGCCGATCCCTGGTACACCGGCAATTTCGATGCCACGTACCGCGACGTGCTCGCCGGCTGCACGGCCATGCTCGAGCAGCTGTAGGCAAGCGAGGTCGCGGGCCACGCCTTCGGCGCGAAACAAGCGCGGATAATCTTCCACATGAAAAATGAGCGTGGGTTTTCTCCCACTTTGAGCGTTCAAGTGCGCTCTAAACGGGAGAAAACCCACGCTCATGAATGTGACAAAGGGACTAGCCCTAGACCGGCTTGACCTCCAGCTTTATCCCCTCGGCGCAGGAGTCGCCCAAAACATCCGAAAGGGCCCAGGTCGCATATAGCGGCAAATAGAGAACTGCTCCGTTGCGCTCAACGTTGCCTCTCGAGAAAACAATCCCGAGCCTTACGCCATATTCAGCCGTATCAAGCACATGACCGAGCGCTGCGTGCGCGTGGTAATAGGAGCCCGATTTAACCTCGATCGGAACAGCCGTCCCATCCGGTCCATCGACCACAAAGTCCACTTCACCGCGCTTTTTTGTCTGATAGTAGTAAAGCTGGCGATTTTGGGCAGCCAGCTGCTGGGCCACCACGTTTTCGTAAATGCCGCCCAGATTGGGCTCCTTGCCATCAAGATACGCCGCTTGGGCGACTCCAACGGGGTAGCGCGCCATCAACATGCCCGTATCCGATTGATAGAGCTTGAACTGCGATGGCCGTGCCGTCTTGAGCAGGGGCGATTTTGGCTCGCTTACGATATCGGCTTTGAGAGCAACGCCGGCATCGACAAGCCATACAAAATCTCGCTGATACTTCTCGTAGTGAGCCTTGGGGTCAATGGAATTGAGCACGAAGCGCTTGTTTTCGCCCTCGAGCATAATAGGGAGCTGATCGTAGATGCTCTGCACCTGAAGGGCTCGCCCGCTTGCATACCTGGAGATATCCCGCCGGTACTGTTCATTGAGCTCTGACTGTAGCTGACGAACAGAGGCAAGGTCGCCCTGCGTGTCAAGGAAACGCTGCACGACCTCCGGCATTCCGCCGACAACGGTATAGGTCCTGAAGTTTGCCATCATCGCGTCATGAATGTAATCAGGAATGGGCCTCTCGCTGATACACGCGTCACGTATCGTTTGGCGAGCCCCCTCGCTCACCCCGATTGCCCAGCAAAACTCCTCAAAATCGAGCGGGAACATCCTAAGCTCGTGGACATACCCCACCGGATAGGACCTGACGCCCTTGAACTGAGTCCCGAGCATTGACCCCGAAAACGCCCAACGGCACCTCCCGTCCTCAACAAGGAACTTTGCCATCGTCATGATGTCGGGGGCCTCTTGGACCTCATCGATAAACACGAGTGTTTTGCCTGGCGCAATCGACTTTCCCGAAAGAAGCGTCACCCTGCTGATGAAATCATCGGCATCCCGCGCCTCGAGAAGAGCATCTTTTGCCTGGCGGTTTTCCATGAGGTTAAGCTCGATGTAGGTTGCATGGTTGGCTTTGCCAAATGCGCGAATCGAATAGCTTTTGCCAATCTGGCGAGAACCCGTAATGAACAAGGCCTTTTGCTCGGAAGACTTCAGCCAACGCTCCAGCTCTGCCGCTATTTTCCTGCGCAGCATAGGCTCCCCCCTCAGTGTCATCAAATGAAATGCAAAGTTTTATACGCTTGATTATCGATGAAACGCAGAATTTTTAGAACCTAAAATCGGATGAAATGCAGAGTTTTGAGATTATAAGCGAAAAAGATGGGGCACCACCGGCGAATGTGGCAAATGGACTGTCCCTTTGCCACATTGCGCTCAACTACTCGTCGACGATCTCGGCAAGCCAGACGTTCAGCGTATCGACCTCGGGGCAGCAGAACTTTGCCGTGCCGGGCTCGTTGCCGGGCACAGTTCCGCCATAGCGCAGAATGTCGATATAGGGAAAGCCAACGTGACAGGCCATGGCGCACATCTTGCCGCGATCGCGGTCGAAGTCGAAGACGTCGCCCGGCTTGTGACCATGGTGGCAGCGACACGTCCCCAACTGGTCCACGCAGCTCACGCGGATACGCGGACGCTTGCCACGCGGCGCGCCGAGCGGCTTGTTCTCGCCCGCAGGCCTGATGTCGCCCTCGCCAGCATTACTCATGGTCAATCACATCCAAGCAGGCCTCGATGGGAAGACCGGCCGACTTGTCCTCTTGGTCGGCATTGCGCTCGATAAGCTCGGCCACCACACGCATGGCATCGGACGTCGCGCGCTGCAGACTCCAACCTGCCATAACGCGGCCGACGAGCACTGCCGAGAACGTATCGCCCGTGCCCGGGAAATAGACCGGAATGAGCTCAAAGGGAATCGTAAAGTACTCCCCCGCTACATGGTCGTAACCGATAACCGCGTTCGTGCCATTGACCACGGTGCTCGTAATGACCACCGACTTGGCACCCAGCTCGCGCACGGCGTCCACAAGGGCGCGGGCCTCTTCGGGCGTAATTTGCTCGGCAATAGGCCTATCGGCAAGCAGGCACGCCTCGGTATAGTTGGGCACCGCGTAGTCTGCGCACTCCAGCAGGTGCCGCATAAGGCCAATCGTGGACTCGGGCACGCCCGCATAGAGCTTGCCGTTGTCGCCCATGATGGGGTCGACGAACACCTTGGTGCCCTTTTGCGCACGGCGGTGGCAAAAGTCCGAGATGATGCGCGTCTCTTCCTCGGTCACGATAAAGCCGGTCGAGATGGCGTCGAACTCAAAGCCGAGTTCTTCCCAGATGGCAAGACTCTGACGCACGTACTCCGTGGTGTCGTGGATGTAGAACTTGGGATAGTTAAGCGTATCGGACACAAGTGCCGTCGGCAGATTGTGGATACGGTAACCCATGTGCGACAGCACCGGCAGCATGGCGGAAAGCGCGACCTTGCCGTAGCCGCACATATCGTTGATCAGCAACAGCTGAGTGTTCTTCATGAGTGTCCCCCTTGGGTCGGGCGCGGCGCAACGGCGCCACAGTGCAACTAAGTGTAGCGCAGGGGACGTTGCGAGCGGAGTCGAGCGGCACGAAGGGCAAATTGTTGCGGAAAGGTTTCGGAAACGAGGGGCTAGCTTGCTTCATTGCGGCTCATTTGCCGCCACTTATTCAGTGCCATTTCAAAACTATGCCGGATTACGGGGCTGAACCTGAATGAGCCAACCACACCCCTTATTTTCAAATCATAGCGAACCTTCTACCTGCGGTTTTCTTTTTACCAATTTCGGCATGGTCGGCAATCCGTCATTCAGCCCCGTAATCCGACATAGTTTTTAAGTTAGTCGTTGGGGACGTTCTTAAACGACTAGTCAAACAAGAACGTCCCCAACGACTATCCCAACAAGGGCAACGCCGATGTTTTGGCGAAGTCAGCGAAAACCCGCCAGAGTGAGCAAGGTGCCTTGAAACGAGACGGCATTGACCTTCTGGTCATGCCGCCGAAGTTGAAAGGCAGATTGCCGCTCTGGCGGGTTTGCAGCGTCGAGCCGTTACGCGGTTTGGTAAAACCGCGTAACCACTAGTTTGGTACCTTGACTTTGATTTCTCACGCTCCTAAATTGGTTAGGCACAAAACAATTCCACTACCTAACTAAAGAAAGGAGCAGCACTAATTTATGTGCGATGAACCTCTTAGCCTTTGTTCGCACGAGCCCGGCGGCGACCCGTCACAGCCGGCGGATGTACCCGAAGCGGTTAGCTCGGAAGACAAGCTTGCCAAGCGCATCCTCAATAACCTGGGCTTTTGCGGCCATTACATGCATTTTCATGGCGGAGGCGTGTCCGGCAAGGCGCCCATCATCTGCCTACTGGCCAAGCAGCCCGGCGGCGAGATGTCGCAGCAGGAACTCGGCATGCACTTCGGCCTCAAGCCGGGGTCGCTTTCCGAGATCCTGTCCAAGCTCGAGCTCAACGGCCTCATTGAGCGCAGCCGTAACCCCAAGGATCGACGGCAACTCACCATTCGCCTGACCGAAACCGGCCGGGAAAACGCCCGCATCGACCAGGCGGCCCGCATCCGCTTTAGAGAACGGGCCTTTAGCGCGCTCACCCACGACGAGCGCGAGCAGCTCGCCGAAATGCTCGATAAAATCCGCAAAACCTGGGAGGAACTGGATGATTAAAACCCTCATGGGCAGCATCCGCGACTATATGAAAGTCACCGTTGCCACGCCGTTGCTCGTGCTTGGCGAGGTGCTCTGCGAGATGCTGATTCCATTTATCACCGCCAACCTGATCGACGCCATCAAAGACGGCGCCACCGTAGCCGAGATGCTTCCCACCGCGGGCTTTTTGGTGCTCATCGCGCTGACGTCGCTTGCCTTTGGCGCCGCTGCCGGCGTCACCTGCAGCCATGCGAGCTGCGGGTTCGCCAAGAACCTGCGTCACGACCTGTTCTACAAGATCCAGACGTTCAGCTTTGCCAACATCGATGAGTTCTCGACCTCCTCGCTCGTCACGCGCCTGACCACCGATATCAACAACGTGCAGCAGGCCTTTATGATGATCATCCGTATCGCCGTGCGCGCGCCGCTGGTATTGATCTTCGCCTTTACCATGGCGTTTATCATGGGCGGCAGCGTTGCCATGGTCTACCTGGTTATCATTCCGCTGCTGGGCTTTGGGCTGTTCTTTATCATCTTTAAGGTGCGCCCCATCTTCTCGCGCGTGTTCCACAAGTATGACGCCCTTAACGAGTCCGTCGAGGAAAACGTCACCGGCATGCGCGTGGTCAAGAGCTATGTGCGCGAAGACTTTGAGAAGGAGAAGTTCGCGACCGCCGCACGCGACGTCCAGATGGACTTCACCCGCGCCGAGAAGCTGCTCGCCTTTAACAACCCCATGATGAACATCTGCGTCAATGGCGCGTTTGTCGTCATCATCTACCTGGGCTCCAAGCTCATCATCACGAGCCAGGGCACGCTGTTCGACGTGGGCCAGCTCTCCTCGATCTTTACCTATGGCTTCCAAATCCTCATGAGTCTGATGCAGCTGTCGATGATCTTTGTCATGGTGACCATGGCCGACGAATCGGCGCACCGCATCACCGAGGTGCTGGCCGCCGAGCCCACGATCGCCGATCCCGCCGAGCCCGTGCTCGAGGTCGCCGATGGCTCCATCGACTTTGACCACGTGAGCTTTAAGTATTCCGCGCATGCGAAGCGCCAGGCGCTCGACGATATCGACCTGCACATTAAGAGCGGCGAGACCATCGGCATCATCGGCGGCACCGGCTCGGCCAAGTCCACGCTTGTAAACCTCATCGCCCGCCTGTACGACGCCACCGAAGGCACCGTGCGCGTGGGCGGCGTGGATGTGCGCGACTACGACTTGGACGCCCTGCGCCACCAGGTAGCCATGGTGCTGCAGAAAAACGTGCTGTTTAGCGGCACCATCGCCGAGAATCTGCGCTGGGGCGACCCGAACGCCACCGACGAGGAAGTCCGCGAGGCGGCACATCTGGCCTGCGCCGATGAGTTTGTCGACGGCTTCCCCAAGGGCTACGACACCTGGATCGAGCAGGGCGGCTCCAATGTTTCCGGCGGCCAGAAGCAGCGCCTGTGCATTGCGCGCGCCCTGCTGCGTCGCCCCAAGATCTTGATCCTGGACGACTCCACGAGCGCCGTCGACACCAAGACCGATGCCAAGATCCGCGCAGGGCTGGCAAGCTATCTGCCCAACACGACCAAGCTCATCATCGCCCAGCGCATCAGCTCCGTGCAGGACGCAGACCGCATCATCGTCATGGAGGGCGGCCGTATCGCTCAGATCGGCAACCATGACGAGCTGCTCAAGACGAGCGAGATCTACCGCGAGACCTTTACCTCGCAAAACAAGATGTCTGCCGAGGGCGAAGGGGCCGTCGAGGCCGACACCGA
This sequence comes from Collinsella sp. HCP28S3_E9, assembly GCF_052065455.1. Classification (NCBI taxonomy): domain Bacteria; kingdom Bacillati; phylum Actinomycetota; class Coriobacteriia; order Coriobacteriales; family Coriobacteriaceae; genus Collinsella; species Collinsella sp. HCP28S3_E9. The sequence continues at coordinate 74,484 of NZ_JBQHTZ010000010.1, read as the reverse complement.
GGCATCCACAACGCAAGCCCAGAACCAGGAAGGAGGCGAGGCACATGAGTAAGGCAACCACCGCCGAGCGCGCGCTCAACCGCAAGAGCGGCACCATGTCGCGCCTCATCAAGACGCTCTTTGGCTTCTACCCCGTGCTTTTGCCCCTCGTCGTCGCCGGCGTGGTGCTCTGCGCCGTCATCAACTCCATCGGCGCGACCTTCCTTCAGAGCGCCCTGCAGATTATTAGCGAATCGTGGCAGTCGGGCGATTGGGAAGCCGCACAGCCCAAGATCGCGCAGCTCGTGACCACCCTCGCCTGCATCTACGGCGTCGGCATCCTGTCCTCGCTGTTCTGGAACCGCACCATGGCCATCATCACGCAGGGCTCGTTGGAAAAGCTGCGCGAGAAGATGTTCAACCGCATGCAGGACCTACCGATCCGATACTTCGACACGCACCAGCGCGGCGACATCATGAGCCACTACACCAACGACATCGACACGCTGCGCCAGATGATCAGCCAGTCGCTGCCCAACCTGCTCATGACGACCATCGTCATCGTCACGGTGTTCTTTATCATGCTGTACTACAGCGTGTGGATGTGTCTGGTGATTATTGCCGGCGTCGCCTTTATGACCTTTATGACCAAGCTGCTCGGCTCCAACTCCGCGCGCTTCTTTATTGCGCAGCAGACCGAGCTCGGCGTGGTCGAGGGCCATATCGAGGAAGTCATGAACGGCCAGAAGGTCGTCAAGGCATTCTGCCACGAGTCTGCCGCCGAGGCCGATTTTGACGAGCGCAACGAAAAGCTCTTCGAGGTCTCGCAAAAGGCCAACATGTACGCCAACATCCTCATGCCCATCCTTATGAACTTGGGCAACCTGCTCTACGTGCTGGTCGCACTGGCAGGCGGCATTTTCCTGGCGCTGGGCGTGCCCAACCTGAGCATCTCGGGCATGACGCTGTCCATCGCCGTCGTAGTGCCGTTCCTCAACATGACCAAGCAGTTCTGCGGACAGATCGGTCAGATCTCTCAGCAGATCAACGCCGTGGTCATGGGTCTCGCCGGCGCCGACCGCATCTTTGAGCTCATCGACGAGAAGCCCGAGACCGACGAAGGCTACGTGACGCTCGTCAACGCGCAGGTGAACCCCGATACCTGGCAGCTCGAGGAGGCCGACCACCACACCGGCATGTGGGCATGGAAACACCCGCACCGTGCAACCGGCGAGATCGAGTACGTACCGCTGCGCGGCGACCTGGTCATGGACAACGTCGACTTTGGCTACACGCCCGACCACGAGGTGCTGCACGGCGTGTCCGTGTTTGCCAAGCCGGGCCAGAAGGTAGCGTTTGTCGGCGCCACCGGCGCGGGCAAGACGACCATCACCAACCTCATCAACCGCTTCTATGACATCGCCGACGGCAAGATCCGCTACGACGGCATCAACGTCAACAAGATCCGCAAGTCAGATCTGCGCCGCTCGCTGGGCGTGGTGCTGCAGGACGTGAACCTGTTCACCGGCACTGTGATGGATAACATCCGCTACGGCAACCTGGACGCCACCGACGAGGAGTGCATCGCGGCGGCCAAGCTCGCGGGCGCCGACGACTTTATCACCCGCCTGCCCGACGGCTACGACACCATGCTCACCGGCAACGGCGCCCAGCTGTCGCAGGGCCAGCGCCAGCTGATTTCGATCGCACGCGCCGCCGTCGCCGATCCGCCGGCAATGATTCTGGACGAGGCCACGTCGAGCATCGACACCCGCACCGAGGCCATCGTGCAAGCGGGCATGGATAAGCTCATGGAGGGCCGCACGACGTTTGTCATCGCGCACCGCCTGTCCACCGTGCGCAACGCCGACGCAATCATCTGCCTGGATCACGGCCGCATCATCGAGCGTGGCAACCACGACGAGCTGATCGCCAAGCGCGGATATTACTACCAGCTCTATACCGGAGCGTTTGAGCTGGAGTAGCTCAAAACATCCCCTACGCTCCCAACGGAGTTTTATCGCAGCCTGAAAAGAAGTGGTGAGGCCCTGGCCGTTTGGCCAGGGCCTCGTTTTGTAAGGATGATTTGGGAGGTGGTGGAGGAACAGTCTTTTTGGGACGGGGCTAAATTAGCTGGTTCTCCATCCCAATATCGATGAATCAACAAATCGCAACTGAGCCCTAATCCAAAAACAGCTAATTTAGCCCCGTCCCAAAAAGACTGGTCAAGCTAACGGAACACCGTAGCTAAAAAAGCCCCGTCCCAAAAAGACTGCTTTGGCAGAACGTCGGGTGGTATCCTTGGTAGCCCTGTGCTGCAAACGCACCTTAAACGCAAGGAGTCCCATGGATCTTATCGCCCAGCTTGCCCGCGAGCTCAACTTTAAGGCCGCCAACATCGAGTCAGCCGTCAAGCTCATCGACGAGGGCAACACCATCCCCTTTATTTCGCGCTACCGCAAGGAAGCCACGGGCGGCATGGACGACGTCGCCCTGCGCGCACTCGACGAGCGCCTGTCCTACCTGCGCAATCTTGAGCAGCGTAAAGAGGACGTCATCCTGCTCATCGACGCCCAGGGCAAACTCACGCCCAAACTCGAGCTGCAGATTCGCGAGGCCACGCAGCTCCAGCGTGTCGAGGACCTCTACAAGCCCTACCGCAAAAAGCGCATGACTCGCGCGCAGAAGGCCCGCGAGGCAGGCCTTGAACCGCTCGCCAACATGATCATCATGCAGGCCTCGGCCAAGGGCAGCGCACTCGACGCCGCCGCGGCATACGTCAACGAGGAGGCCGGCTTCGACACGCCCGAAAAGGCGCTTGCCGGCGCGGCGGACATCGTGGCCGAGACGGTGGCCGAGGACCCCGAGAACGTCGCCGACCTGCGCGCCTTTACGCAGAACACCGCCGACATTGTCGTCGAGGCCACCGACCCCACCGAGAAGACTCCCTACGAGCCGTACTACAGCTATGACGAGCCGCTGCGCCGTGTTCCCAACCACCGCGTGCTGGCTATCGACCGCGGTGAGCGCGAGGGCAAGCTCCGCGTGCGCGTGAACGTCGACGGCACTGCCGCCACGGCGCGTCTCGGCAGCCGTTGGCCCCGACGCCAGGGCGTGTTTGCACCCGTCTTTGATGCCGCCATCGCCGACGGTTACAAGCGCCTCATGGCCCCCTCGTTGGAGCGCGAGGCCCGCGCCAAACTCACCGTCCGAGCGCAGACCGAGGCCATCAACGTCTTTGCCAAGAATCTCGAGGGCCTGCTCTCGGCACGCCCCGTACGCGGCGCCCGTGTGCTCGCACTCGATCCGGGCTACCGTACCGGCTGCAAGGTCGCCGTCATGGACGAGACCGGCAAGCTACTCGACCACGGCGTGGTCTACCCCACCAAGCCGCGCCACGACGTCGCCGGCACCAAGCGCGAGCTCGCCCGCCTCGTCAAGAAGGACGGCGTCAACACCATTGTCATCGGCAACGGCACCGCCAGCCGCGAGACCGAGGAAGTCGTCTCGGAGTTCATCGCCGAGCAGGCGCCTGGACTGCGATACACCATCGTCAACGAGGCCGGCGCATCGGTGTACTCCACCTCCGAGCTCGCCAGCCAGGAATATCCCGACCTGGACGTCACCGTGCGTGGCGCCATGAGCCTGGGCCGCCGCCTGCAAGACCCGCTGGCAGAGCTCGTCAAGATTCCGCCCCAGTCCATCGGCGTTGGCCAGTACCAGCACGACCTTGACCAGGCCGAGCTTTCGCGCACCCTGGGACATGTGGTGGAGGACGTCGTCAACCGCGTGGGCGTCGACGTAAACACCGCAAGTGCGAGCCTGCTGGGATACGTATCGGGCATCACGCCGAGCGTAGCCAAAATCATCGTGGCCTACCGCGAGGAGAACGGCGCCTTTACCGATCGCCGCCAGCTCAAGAAGGTCCCCAAGCTGGGACCCAAGGCATATCTCAACGCCGCGGGCTTCCTGCGCATTAGCGGCGGTAAGAACCCGCTCGATGCGACGAGCGTCCACCCCGAAAGTTACGAGGTGGCCACGGCCGTCCTGGAGCGTGCAGGTGTGGCGGCAAGCGAGCTCAGCCGCGGCGGCGTGCCCGATATCGAGCGACGCATCGGCAGCATTTCGGCGCTGGCAAGCGACCTGGACTGCGGCACCCTCACGCTCATCGACATCGTCAACGAGCTCAAGAAGCCTGGCCGAGACCCGCGCGACGACGCGCCCGAGGTGGTCTTTAGCCGCTCAGCACTTTCCATCGACGACCTGGAACCCGGCATGGAGCTCAAGGGCACGGTGCGCAACGTTGTGGACTTTGGCGCCTTCGTCGACGTGGGTGTGCACCAGGACGGCCTCGTGCATATCTCCAAGCTGGTCAACCGCTTTGTCAAGCACCCCAGCGACGTGGTGCGCGTCGGCGACACGGTCAAGGTGTGGGTCGAAAAGGTCGATCGCGACCGCAAGAAGATCTCCCTCACCATGGTGCAGGGCAAATAGCCGCCAAAGCGGACGTCCCCCTCTTCGCAGCGTGCAAAATTGCGAGTATTCAGCATCTCCCGATAGCCCCGCGGCGCTTCAGAGGGCCATAAAAGCAAAAACGGCCCCCGTTTTGGCGTTTTAGGGCCAAAACGGGGGCCGTTCCGCGCTTCAACCAGCTGGTAAAAGTCTTTACCATGCTGAAAATTCGCGATTTTGCACGTCGCTGCAGGGGGTACCCTTGCTTAGGGCAGAATATGGAAACCCAAAGCGGCGATATCCTTGGCAAAACCGCGCACGGTATCGAGCGAGACCTCGTACGGGTCACGGCCGATGTTCTTGCGCTTGGCCAGGATGCTGTTGGGCACCGTGATGATCTGGCAACCGCAGGCCTCGGCCTGGTAAATGTTGATGAGCTCGCGCGTGGACGCCCACAGGACCTCGCAGTTGGGCTTGGCGGCGGCCTTCTTGACCGACTCCGTCATAAACGGAATGGGATCGACGCCGGTGTCGGCGATGCGACCGGCAAAGAGCGAAATGATAGACGGCGTCTCGGCGTCAACGGCCTCGACCATCTCATCGACCTGCTTAGGCGTAAAGATGGTAGTGACGTTGACCTTGATGCCATCGGCCGAAAGCTTGCGGACCAGCTCGGCGGTGGACTCGCCCTTGGTGGTCACGCATGGAATCTTGACGTAGACGTTCTCGGCCCAGGTAGCAATCTCGCGGGCCTCGACCTCCATGGTCTCGACGTCGTCGGCAAAGACCTCAAACGAGACGGACACATCGGTGATGTGGGCCAGAACCTCCTTGGCAAACGCGCGGTAATCCGTCACGCCACCCTTCTTCATAAGGGACGGGTTGGTCGTGAAACCCTGAACGTTGCCGTTCTCGTACATGTCGAGCATGCCCTCGAGGTTTGCACCGTCAGCGAACACCTTGATTGCCATCTGCCTGATTCCTTTCGTTTGCATACGGCCGATAAACTGCTAAACACTTTACCTACGTTTATCAAGGCGTGAACTGCGGTTTTTATCTTCTCGGCGAACGGTATAAACACCTCAGTGTTTGGATTGATAAATCGATTGAGCATGCAAAAGCAAAGAGTCGCAGTTTGAGCAAACGTCAGAACGCGGGATTCATTAGATAAGGCCGAAATGCCGCATCGCTGTGACGGTGCCGTCGTGTGCGACATCGTCGGTCACGTAGTCGGCGACCGCCTTGACCTCGGGCATGGCGTTGCCCATGGCGACAGCCGTCTCGACCGAAGCGAGCATGCCCAGGTCGTTGCCCGAATCGCCGAAGCCAAAGGTGCGCGCATTTCCTTCGCGGCCCAGATACGCCAGCGCTCGCGCCACGCCCACGCCCTTGTCAATACCCTTGGGGCTCAGCTCGCGATTCTGGCCACCGGTGTTGCACAGCTCAAACTCGCAATCGATAAAGCCGTCATCATTGGCTACGCGAGCCAAACTGGGCACACTGAGGCATACCTTGCCCACGCGCAGACTGCCGTCGACGCGCATTTCCTCGGTGCTGTGCACCACAGAAGTGCCGATCAGAGACGACTGCTCAACGCCCACAGGCTCCAGGGCAAAAGTAGCCACGTTGGTCTCGAAAAAGGCCTCAATCCCTGCCGCGGCCATACGGCGCGCAAGCTCCTCGATAACGTCCTCGTCAAAGCAGTCCTCGTGTACCACGCGTCCCTCGACCTCGAGCGTGGCGCCTGCCATGGCCACGACGCCCGCGGGGTCGAGCGCACGCAGGCTATCGGCGATAAGCCACAGGGGGCGACCCGTGCAGATAAATGCCTTGTGCCCTGCATCGCGCAGTGCACGGAACGCCTCAACCACCGTCTGCGAGGGGTGAACCGCCGAAAAGTCCTTATCGCTCATATCGTCGGGATCGAACGACGTCAGCGTGCCGTCCACGTCAAAAAAGAGCACGGCGGAATCGGGGCACGCATCAATCATATTGGTTCCTTTCGGGGATGAGGGCAAACGAAGCATCCATCATATAATGGAGCGACGCAACCAGAGAGGTCACCCATGGAATTTTACGCAAGCTGCCCCGAGGGCTTTGAGTCCGCACTCGCCGATGAGCTTAAACGCCTCGGGCTTTCGCATGTCCGCCGGCTGAAGGGCCGCGCTACGTTTGAGGGCGAGCTCGAAGAAGGCTACCGCGCCTGTCTGTGGTCGCGCCTGGCGAGCCGCGTGTTCGTGGTTCTTGGGCGCTTTGAGGCGCAGGATGCCGACGAGCTGTACGATAGCGTTTACGACATCGCCTGGGAGAACATCATCCGCCCCGGCGCAACCATCGCCATCACCGCCCGCGGCGTGACCGAGCAGCTGCGCAACACACGCTTCTCTGCCTTGCGCGCCAAGGACGCATTGTGCGACCGCCTGGCCGAAACCACGGGCCGTCGCGCCGATGTCGATGCCGCCGATCCCGATGTTCACCTGCTGCTTTCGCTGCGTCAGCGCCGCGCGAGCATCAGCCTGGACCTTTCGGGCGACCCGCTGTTCAAGCGCCTGCCGCCCGCAGCGACCCGCGCCGGCGAGGGCGCGCACGTGCTGCGCCCCGACTACGCCGCCCTGGTGCTGGCGCAGGTCGGCTGGACCGCACTATGCGAGCGCGAGTTGACGGCCGACGATTACGAGAACGAAGCCCTGCCCACGCTGATCGACGCCTCGTGCGCCGGCGGCGGTCTGCTGCTGGAAGCCGTGAACATTCTGACCGACCGCGCCCCGGGCGCTGCACGCGAGCGCTGGGGCTTTGAGGGCTGGCAGCCGCACGACGCCGCCCTGTGGGAGCAGCTGCTTGCCGAGGCACGCGAGCGCGAGGCGGCGGCGCGCGAGCGCCAGGCGCGCATCGTCGCCGTGGACATTGACCCCGCTGCCCGCAAGACTGCCGAGCGCATGGTCAAGTGCGCCGGCTACAAGCGTTTTGTCGACTTTTGCGCTGCCAAGCCAGCCACCGTGCTGGACCATGCAGGCGCTGTTGCCGGTGCCGCCATGGTCGCAGACACCACCGAGACCCCGCTTTCGCTCATGCACGACGCCATGACGCTGGTCGGCGAGCTGCGCCGCGCGCCCGAGCTTGCCGCGGCGCCGGTCGCCGCGCTCACCCGCGATGGATTGCTGGCCCGCTCGCTCCACGCCGAGCCCGAGCGCTCGATCGCCGTCATGCCCAACAACGAGGAGGCGACCGTCGAAGTCTGGCCGTCGCTCGACCACGCCGCCGCAGCGTTTGAGGCTGCGACCAGCGCAGATGCCGAGGCCGAGGTTGCGGATACCAACGAAGTCAACGACAAAGCCGCCAGCACCCCCATGCCCGAACCTGCCGCCACACTCGACCTGGGCGACGGCAAGCCGCTGCCCGTGCTCATCCCCGAGTCCGAGCAGTTCGCCAACCGCTTGCGCAAGAACGCCCGTCTGCGTCGCAAGTGGGCAAAGCGCGAGGGCGTGAGCTGCTACCGCGTCTACGATGCCGACCTACCCGATTACTCCGCCGCCATCGATCTATACGAGGGCTGCCCGCAGACGCCGGGCCGCTGGCTCGTCATCGCCGAATACGCCGCGCCCAAGACCATCGATCCCGCGCTTGCCCAGGCCCGCATGCTCGACATTCTGGCCATCGCGCCGCGCATCCTAGATGTTCCCGCCGAGCACGTGCACGCCAAGGCCCGCATGCGTTCGCGCGGCGGCTCGCAGTACGGCAAGCAGGGCGCCGGCAAGGGCGGCTCGGGCGAGCGCGCCAATATCGCACGCCGTCGTCTGCCGCTCATCGAGGAGGGCGGCCTTACCTTTGCCGTCAACTTTGACGACTACCTGGACGTCGGCATCTTCTTGGATCACCGCGTCACCCGCAACCTGGTGCGCGAGCACGCCAAGCAGGCGCGGCGCTTTCTCAACCTGTTCGCCTATACCGGCACCGCTACCTGCTATGCGGCAGACGGCGGCGTCGAGGAAACTGTGACGGTCGACCTCTCCAACACCTACCTGGACTGGGCCGAGCGCAATATGCGCCAGAACGGCTTTGTTGGTCCGCAGCATCATTTTGTGCGCGACGACGTGCTTGCCTGGATTCGCGTCCAGCGCCAGACGCGCAACCGCTGGGACCTGATTTTTGTCGATCCGCCCACGTTTTCGAACTCATCAAAGATGGGCCGCCGCACCTGGGACGTCCAGCGCGACCATGTTGAGCTTTTGGCCGGCGTATCGCGCCTGCTCACACAGGGCGGCCACGCCATCTTTAGCTGCAACCTACGCGGCTTCCGCCCCGAGACGCGCAAGCTCGCGCGCGCGGGCGTCGTGCTAGAGGACATTACGGCGCAGACCATCCCCGAGGACTTTGCGCGCAACCAGAAGGTGCACCATTGCTATATCGTGCGCCGCCTACCCATCGAGGACGCCATGGCCGAAGTCGGCTTTAGCGCCGAGGAGATTGCAGAGCGAACCGAAGAGCTGCGCAACCCCGAAGCCCGCAAGCCTCGCGCAACGGCGCCCGCGCAAGCGCAGGCCGGAGACCGAGGGTCGCGCGGCGACGGCAAGCCTGCCTGCGCCGGCAAGCCCAAAAAGAAGAAGTTCTACGCCAGCAAGCCCAAGGGCAAATAAACAAAATTGCGGTGGAATGCGGACTGTTTTGCCTGGAATTAGGCAAATTTAGACCGTATTTCACCGCAACTCATATTGGGATGGTGGTTGGCGATCTAGCCCTGGGTGACCAGGCGATAGCCGATACCCACGTGCGTCTGGATATAGCGCGGATGCGCCGGATCGGACTCGATCTTCTTACGCAACGTGCCCATAAAGACACGAAGGCTCGCCAGGTCGCTCTTAGTTGCCGTGCCCCAAATCTCGTGCAGGATAAACTGGTGCGTCAGCACCTTGTCGGCGTTGTGCGCCAGCAGGCACAAGAGCCTGTACTCGATCGGCGTCAGATGCAGCTCCTCGCCATCCATCGTGGCGATGCCGGCATCAAAATCGATATGCAGCTCACCGGTATCGAACGAGCCCTCGGAGGCAACGCCGCCCGTTTGCGCATACGAAAGGCGCCTGAGCGTCGTGCGAATGCGCGCGAGCAGCTCCTCGACCGAAAACGGCTTGGTCAGGTAGTCGTCGGCACCGGCATCGAGTGCGCGAATCTTGTCCGCATCCTCGCTGCGCGCCGAGACCACAATGATCGGCATGCCCGACCATGCGCGCACCGACTCCACCACCTTGACGCCGTCCATATCGGGCAGGCCCAGATCGAGCAGCACAATACTCGGTGCCTGCGATGAGGCGGCGGCGATGGCGGCATGGGCGGTCTCCACGGCCATATGGCGCAAGCCGTGCGCCTCGAGCGCGGCAACGATAAGGTTGCGGACGGCGGGATCGTCCTCAACGACCAAGATGAGCGGTTTCATGGCAGAGTTCGACACAGCGTTACTCCTTATCAAACGAAACGTCGGCGGCGGGAAGCCCAATCGTAAAGACCGAGCCGTGCGGGTCCGCCGCGGCAACCTCTATGCTACCGCCATGCGCCAACATAATGGATCGACAGAGCGAAAGTCCCAAGCCCACGCTGCGATGGCTATCAGCCAAGCCATGGTTGACAGTGTAGAACGATTCAAAGATCCGGCCCTGCTCCTCGGGCGCAATACCGGGACCGTCATCGGCGACGGAACATGCCACCTGTCCATCGTTCGCCATAATCGAGATCACGATATGCGAGCCCGACGGCGTATAGGCAATAGCGTTGTTCACCAGGTTCACCACCAGCTGCACCATCAGGCGTGCATCGACGTTGACGAGCGCCGGCTCGTCGCACGGCACCACCTTAAGATCGTGCTCGCGTACAGCCGGATTCACGTGGCGCAGCGCCTCCTCGACGATATCGTCCATGAGCTCGAGCGTGGTCGACAGATGCATGCCGCCGCCCTCGAGCTTTGTGATGGCGAGCAAATTCTCGACGGTGGCGTTGAGCCATTGCGCATCCGAACGAATGGAAAGGAGCATGCTGCGGCGCGTCTGGCTATCGAGCACGGCCGTGCCGGTCGAACCCTGGTCGAGTAGCACGTCGGCATTGCCCGAAATGCTGGTAAGCGGCGTGCGCAGATCGTGCGAGATGGAGCGCAGCAGATTGGCGCGCAGCTGTTCGTTTTTGGCGAGCACCGCCGCCTCCTCGCGGGCCTCCATGGCGCGGGCGCGATCGAGTGCCAGCTCGCCTTCGCTCACGATGGCGTCGGCAAGTGTCCGTTCCTCGTGCGTCAGCATGTCGGGCTCGGCAACGATAGCCAGCACGCCCACCACCGAGGCGGGGTCGCCCGAGCGCACGAAGCCGTCGCCCGTGCAAACCGTCAGGTAGATGCCATAAAACGCCGAGCCGCCATAGGTGGCATCGAGCGGCGTTCCCACATAGGCGGACGCCGAGAGCCGCGGCGGCATCTGGGGCGTCAGCTGGTGCACCGGCGCGGCGTCACCCACGGCCGTGTACGTCGCACGCGGCAGCAAGTCATCATCGTCGGCGTCGGCGCTGTACCACACGACCGGACAGCCCGAAAGACGCGCCAGCTGCGTTGCCATGGCATGCACAATCTGCTGCTGATCGGAACACCGCTGCAGCATGCGGTTGGTCTCGAGCACCATATGCGTGCGACGGTCGCTGGCGGCAGCCTGTGCCAAGGCGCGGCGCAGGGCCAACGCAATCGAGCTCGACACAAGCGAGACCACAAACATGATGAAGAACATGCCGGGATAGACGCGGTCGATAAACGATAGCGAGCAGCGCGGGTCGACAAACAAGAAGTTGTAGAGCGCTACGGCGGCAGCCGAGCTCAGCAAGCAATACAGGCGGCTCCAGGTAAAGAATGCGCACAGCTGCACGGCGAACACATAGACGATCATGATGCTCGGCGCGAGACCAGGATGGTCGAGCAGCGCACCCACAATCGTCGCCGCGACCAGCAGCCCCGCCGATACGCAGGCGTCATACAGAGGGCTGCGACGTGTCAGCGTTGTGCGCCGCCACCAAAAGCTATCGGCAATATCGCCGTCCGCACGGACGTCCATCGGCACCCCGCCCCTCTCTTAAAAACAAAAACCACCACAGAGGGACAGCACCTTTGTGGTGGTTTCCCTTGTGGTGGTTCCAAGTGTATAGCCTTTGCAGTCTGCGGTCGTTAGACAAACAGCACGTGCGCGAGCAGGGCGCACACTCTTGTCCATCGAAGGCCAACTCCATGTAACCTGTCGGCGACTACGGGCGCTCGTTGGGGGCCAGGCGCTGCATCTTGTTCACAGCCTTGAACTTGGTGAACAGCGGCACATACTCAAAGCTCACGTTAGAGTTCTCCAGGCCATACCAGCGCGCCGGCGTACCGGCAAAGCGACGGATGATGTACTTGAGCGTGATGGCCGTGCGCTCGCTCGGCTCCACGTCACTCTCGGGCGCCAGGAGCTTGCGGATCATGACGAACTTAAACGTGCCGATGTTGCCCGGATCCTTGTAGACCGAGTAGTCATGCATCTGCGGCGGCAGCTCGCCAGTGGCGGCCAGATCCTGAACAACCTGGCGCAGGTAGGCGTTCACGCGCTGGTTAACCTTGTAGCCCAGGTACAGATGCACGCGGAAAACATAGTCGGTGCCAAACGTCTCGACCGAATAGGCAAAGGTATGCGGTTCGTCCATGGTCTCGACGTTCACGAACCACCAGGCGCGGGCGCGCTTGGGATGCTTGTCCAGAATCGAGTAGACGATATCGCGGTCGATGTAGTCGGTATTGGTGTCCTTGGTCAGGTACACGATGTTGTCGCTCATAAGCTCATAGCGATCGTCGTCGCGCAGGCGCTTGAGCTGCGGCAGATAGCTGCGCAGCGGCAGCAGCGTAAACTGACGCCGCTCGACCGCCGTGCCGTTGTACCAGCACAGCATAACGCCCATGATGAGCATGGCCATAAGAATAGTGAAATAGCCACCGTGGAAAAATTTGGTGAGCGAACTCACAAAGAAGAAGCCCTCGAGCATAAGGAAGAACACAACGAAGATATACGGGACGACCTTAAGGCCGCGATCAACATGCAAGTAGAAGAAGAGCAGCAGCGTCGTGCACATCATGGTCAGGGTGATCGCCAGGCCGTAGGCGGCCTCCATGTGCGCCGAGCTCTGGAACAGCAGCACCACGATGACGCAGCCCACAAGCATGACGTTGTTGACCATGGGAATATAGAGCTGGCCCTTGGTCTCGGCAGGATAGAAGACCTGCATGTGCGGCATGAGGTCCAGGCGGCTGGCCTCGGACACCAACGAGAAAGCGCCGGTGATGAGCGCCTGCGAGGCAATGATGGCCGCGACGGTGGAAAGGCCGACGGCAAAGGGACGCAGGCCCGGGGTAAGCATCTGGTAGAAGGGGTTGAGGTCGGCGATACCCATGAGCTCCGGGTTGCCGGCGTTGTTGATAAGCCACGCGCCCTGGCCCATGTAGGACAGCAGCAAGCAGCACTTAACGAACGGCCAGGTTGCGTAGATGTTGCCACGGCCCACGTGGCCCATGTCGGAGTAGAGCGCCTCGGCACCGGTGGTGGCGAGGAAGCAGCTGCCCAGAATCATGATGCCCGCATGGTTGTTGGGGCTCAACAAAAAGGCGATGCCGCGCACCGGGTTGAGGCACAGCAGCACGGCGGGGTGCTGGAAGACAAAGAACAGACCCGTGCCGCCCAGGAACAGGAACCACAGCGTCATGATGGGGCCAAAGGCGTGGCCGATCTTGGCCGTGCCGATGCGCTGCACCAAGAAGAGCGCAATGATGATGGCAAGCGTGATGGCCACGACGCGGGCCTGATCGTCGCCCAGCACGGCATGGACTGCCGGAATGGTGCGCAGGCCTTCGATAGCCGTAGTCACGGTAACGGCAGGCGTGAGGATGCCATCGGCGAGCAGTGCCGCGCCGCCCAGCATGGCGGGGATGATGAGCCATTTGCCGCAGCGCTTAACCAAGCTGTACAGAGCAAAGATGCCGCCCTCGCCATGGTTGTCGGCGCGCAGCGAGATGAGCACGTACTTGACGGTCGTCAGCAGCGTGACCGTCCACACGACAAGGGAGAGTGCGCCGAGCACGAACTCCTCCGTGACGCTTCCGATGCCGCCGTTGCCGGCAACGAGCGCCTTGGTTACATACATGGGGCTGGTGCCGATATCGCCATACACCACGCCCAGCGTGACGAGCATCGCCGAGATGCTCACAGGAATCGCAGCGTGCGAGGCTGCCTCCTTGGCCTTTTGTTCCATAAGCCGGTTTCCTCCCAACTTTAACGTTCGAGGGGATTATAGATAATCGTCCCATGTTTTAATGCACTGTTTTCCCAGCTAGATAAACATTTATACGGCCTTTAGGCCACCGCGGCGATATGGAATGTGACAAAGGGACTGTCCCTTTGTCACAATCGTCATTTTCCGAGCCAGTTTTTGAACCACCACTCCATGGATCGGCTCATCTCGGCCATAAAGGGGCTCGTGTGCTTGCGGGTGTAGATATCCACGACGCGCTCCCCCACCTCGCGGGCATGCGGACGGAACATCGCGTCCATCTCGGCCACCTGCGCATCCATGGTCGCGGCATCGGCGCGGCGATAGCGCTCCTCGTGCACCAGGTTCACCACGGGATGCGCAATCGCCTGGCGCTCCTTGCGGGGCGTGCCGATGATGAGCATCGACAGCGGCATGGTATAGGGCGGCAAGTCCAGCAGCGCAGCAACTTCCTCGGCGTTCTCGACGACATCGCCGATATAGCAGCTCCCCAGCCCCAGGGCCTCGGCGGCGACCACGGCGTTTTGGGCAGCGATCACGGCATCCTGCGCCGCGATGGCAAAGTCGCCTAAACCCGGCGCGCGGCGGGGCGCCTTGCCCGTGCGCTCGACAAACTCGGGCTCAAAGCAACCCACGTGCTCAAACAGATCGATCCACTTGGCATAGTCGACCACAAATATAAGTGCCCAGGGCGCCTTGGCGATCATGGGCTGGTGGTCGCACAGGTCGGCCAGGCGATCGAGCGTTGTCTGCTCGCGGATACTCACGATGGAATACATCATCATGGCGCCTGCCGACGGCGCGCGGCTCGCCGCATGCAGAATCGCCGCCCGCTGCTCGTCGGTCACTGCTACGGGACGGTCGTTGTCATCGCGCGCAAAAGCGCGCGTGGACGAACGGTGCTCCAAAATGTCCAGCACCGCGTTGCCCGTGGTCTCGACCGGATAGCCGCCCCCGCCCATGCCAGCGCCCACGTCGCCCGCACTCGTCATACAAACCTGCTCGTTCATCGACTTAACCTCGCCATTTCTTTAAGAAGCCTTTACGTTTCCGTGTAATTCCCGTCCATTATCGCGCAGGTCGCCACTACATTGCGCCACACCGCCACACATGCGCGCTAATATGGCTGGTTGTTGTGCGCAGCCACCAATCGCAGCGCATATCTTGGTAACAATCGGGTAAACCCCCGCTTTCGTAGTTTTAAGTTTGTGAGGAGTCTCAGCATGTTCGCAGCCGCCATCTCGCTCGTCGGTCTTGCGGCGACCGTCTTCCTTGTCTTGCGCGAGGCCAAGGCCATTCGCGCGCAGTCGGGCACCGTTGCCAAGGGCGCTCTTGGATGGAGCGTCGCCTTCGGCCTGTTCCAGCTCTTTTTGACCATTTGGGGCGCCATGGGCCTCGTCGCCCAAAACGAGCCGCTCGCCTTTGTAATGCTCGTTCTGACCAACGCCATCCTCACCGGCTGCGCCTGGGCCAGCATCGCACGCGACCGCATCGCCCCGCGCGTCTTTGCGTTCGCCGCGCCCGACGCCCCCGCCCCCACCGGCAAGCTCGCCCGTCTGCGCGGCGCCTTTGTGGGCAAACCGCTCGTCGCCGTCGTGCTGTGCCTGCTGCTCGCCGGCGTCTTTGCGCTGCTGGGCATGGAGGTCTCGTCCAACCACGACTTTACCTGGGTCTACCCCCTGTGCATACTGCTCGAGTGGGCCATCATCACCACGCTCATGGTCGGCCTGTTCTTCCTGTTCCAGCGCCGCGGCGCAGCTCCCGCCGCCTTGGCCTTCGCCCTCTTTATCCTGGGCATTGCCGAGTTCTTCGTCATCACGTTTAAATCCATGCCCATCCAGCCGGGCGACCTTTCGGCCATCTCCACCGCCGCCGCGGTCGCCGGCAACGGCTACACCTACTCGATCTCGCTGTTCTGCGTGCTGTCCATGGGCTTTACCGCCATCGCCATGCTGCTATGCGAGTACGCCGGCCTGGTAGCACCGCACCGTCAGAAGGGCGCCGCCAACGCCAAGCGCATGCTGCTCACCAACCTGCTCGTGGCGGTGCTGTGCCTGGGCGGCGTGACCGCGCATGTCACGCTTATCGACTACTACAACACCCTCGGCATCACCGTCTACACCTGGCGCCCGCTCGAGAGCTACTGGCGCGAGGGCTATCTGCCTGCCTTTATTAGTGCGGCACAGTCCATCAAGCCGCCCAAACCCGCCAACTACTCCGCCGACGACGCCAAGGCAACGCTCAAAAAGTATGCCAAGGCCTATGACAAGTCCGATGCCGCCACAAGCGACGCCCGTACCGCCGCCCAAGAGCAGTTCGATAGCGAGAAGCCCACGGTCATCGCCATTATGAACGAGACCTTCTCGGATCTTTCGATCTATCAGGAGATGCACGCCGGCTACGAGGGCCCGCAGTACTTTAAGAACCTGTCCGACTGCCTCAGCCGCGGCAAGCTCTACGTGAGCGCCTACGGCGGCGGCACCGCCAATACCGAGTTCGAGTTTATGACCGGCAACTCCATGGCCAACCTGGGCTCGGGCGTGTACCCCTACACCATCTACAACATGGAAACGACCGGAAACCTGGCAGAGCAGTTCAAGTCGCTCGGATATTCCACAACGGCCATGCACCCCAACCACGCAACCAACTGGAACCGCGAGAACGTCTACAAGGACTTTGGCTTTGACCAGTTCCTGTCTATCAACGACTTCCAGGAAGCCGACACCTTGCGCGGCATGGTGACCGACCAGGCAACCTACGACAAAATCCTTGAGCTGCTCAACCAGAACGCCGACCCGCAGTTCATCTTTGACGTGACCATGCAGAACCACTCGGGCTACGATACGGGCCTGCTGCCGGCAGATAAGCAGATGCACCTGAACATCGACACGACCGATCTGGACGCCAAGACCATCGAGGACGGCACACTCTCCGATGTCGACGAGTACGTCTCGTGCATCGAGCAGTCCGACCAGGCGCTGCGCTACTTCCTCGATGCCCTGCGCAATCTTGACCGCAAGGTGGTCGTGGTGTTCTGGGGCGACCACCAGCCGTTCTTCCCGTCCAAGTTCAACGATAAGTGGTTTACCGGCGAGGACGACGCTACGCATCAGGAGCGCCTGTGGCAGACCGACTACATCATCTGGGCAAACTACGACGTTGCCGGCTGCGACCAGACGAGCGAGGTCGACGACCTGTCCACCAACTACCTGTCCACCCAGCTGATGCAGCTGATCGGCGCACCACTGACCGACTACCAGAAAGCGCACATGACGCTGCGCAAGTCGCTGCCCGCCATTAACTCGGTGGGCTACGAGGACGCTAGCCTGCGCTGGGCGCTCTCCTCCAACGTCACCGGTGACGACGCCGTCGCCGCGGCGGCCACCAAGGCGCTCGAGGATTACGCCAAGATGCAGTACTACGAGATGTTCCGCGACGGCAAGAACGTGTACACCGAGCACCTCCAGACCGAGGCCAACGAGACCGACCCCAACCTGGCACCGGGTACGACCAAGATCAAGTAGCGGGGATCAAGTAACGGGGTCGGGGGCCCGAATCGGCGGCAGGCGGAGGTACGGGAAAGGTCTGCTGCTCAAACAGTCCTGCGCAAGACGGGGGCCACATTAAGTGGCCCCCTTTGCGTGCGGAACTCGCGACAGACCTTTCCCGTGCCTTCGCCTGCCGCCGCCCCTCACCCGTTGCGGGTTGAGTGGGCTGATAAAGAAACTGCGCTCACCTCATGGTAGAAGCGTGGCCTGTCATGCGAATCGCGGAAACTGTGTCCCAGAATTCACGTCCGGAGTGGGATGCAGTTTCCGCTTGAGGGCCTGTTGGGAAAGCGCATCCCACTTCAAGAGTAAATTCCGGGTCGCACTTTCCGCTAAGGCTCTCAACCGGAAAGTGCATCCCATTCCAAGCCTTAATTCCGGGACACAGTTTCCGGACAAGGCGTAAAGCGGAAAGTGTATCCCAGTCTGAGCGCCGATTCCGGGACGCACTTTCCGAAACTCTGCCCATCTGGAAAGCCCGTCCCACGCTCAATACATCCAGCGGATGCAGGAGAGCGTGTCTTCCAGGACGGCCTCGTCATCGGGGTGATGGAAAATGTCGCCCCACACGCTTGCCACGGTTGCTCCCGCGAGTGTCAAGAAAAAAGCCTCGAGGATTTCGAGGCTTTCGCTTCTGTATTATTTCGCACGCGCGGCAGCGATAGACCTACTCGCCCAGCACGGACTTCTTGGCGGCTGCCGCCATGTTGTCCAGATCTTCCTTGGTCGGATGGTCCTTCGCGGCAACCCAGTTGTCGAGCAGCAACTTAGCGCGGGCGTTGTCGGGATCTTGCTCGAGCATGGCCTCGTAGCGCTGCTTGACCGCAGGGCCCATCTTGCCCTGGCACATCGCCCAACCTACAAGCTCGGCATCATTGGCCAAATTGGAGGTCACGCGATCGATAATCTGCTGATAATAGCTCTGGTCGGCGCCAAAACCGCAGGTGCCAAACAAAAAGACGCGCTTGCCGTGCAAGGTGGAGAGCAACGCTGCGACCGAAGGCGTGCACGCGCCCTTGTCACACCAAAAACCGACGAGCACCGTGTCGGCCGCGCAGGCGCCCTGCGCCTCGAGTGCAACCTGATCTGCATCCGCATCGTCGCTCAACGCCGCGGCATGGACAAACTCAACACCCGCAGCCTGCAGAGCGCGCTTGATCGCGCCCGAAACCATCCTGGTATTACCGCTCTTGCTGTTAACCACCAAAGAGCACGTCATAGTCACGTTGCCTCGTTTCCCCCAAAACTAAAGCCACTAATGCAATTTATTAGATGAATATCTTAGTACCAACGTGACAGATGTAAACCACCTGCCGCTAATCGGTGGCCCCTACTGGGCAAACTGGCTGCGGTAAAGATCGGCATAGAAGCCGTCTGCCGCCAGCAGCTCGTCGTGTGTGCCGCGCTCGATAATCTCGCCGTCACGCATCACCAAAATGCAGTCGGCGTTGCGAATGGTGCTCAGGCGGTGCGCCACCACAAAGCTTGTGCGACCGGCCATGAGCTCGTCGAATGCCGCCTGTACCTGCAGCTCGGTGCGGGTATCGATGCTCGAGGTCGCCTCGTCCAGGAGCAAGATCGCCGGGTCGGTGAGCATGACGCGCGCGATGCACAGCAGCTGTTTTTGACCCTGGCTAAACGTGCCGCCGTCCTCGCCAATCACCGTGTCGTAGCCCTGCGGCAGCTGCACGATAAACTTGTGCGCATGCGCGCGCTTGGCAGCTTCGATAACCTGCTCGCGCGTGGCATCGGGACAGCCGTAGGCGATGTTATCTGCCACCGTGCCCTCGAACAGCCATGTATCCTGCAACACCATGCCAAAGGCACGGCGCAGGCTTGCGCGCGTGTAGTCACGCGAGGAACGGCCATCGACCGCAATGCGGCCGGCATCGATATCATAAAAACGCAGCAGCAAATTGATGAGCGTTGTCTTGCCACAGCCCGTAGGGCCGACCAGGGCAAAGCGCATGCCGGGCTTGGCCTCGATGCAGATATCCTGCAGCAGCTTGCGGTCGGACACGTAGCTAAAGTCCACATGCTCAAAGGCGACCTCGCCCTGCGGTGCGGCAAGCTCTATAGCGTCCGACGCGTCGGGCTCCTGCTCGCGCGCATCGAGCAGCGCAAACATGCGGCGCGCCGAGGCATACGCCGCCTGGATCTGCGTAATAACGTTGGTGACCTCGTTGAACGGCTTAGTGTACTGGTTAGCATAGGACAGAAAGATCTGCACGCCGCCCACCGTAAGCGCCGCGGGCACGCCCGTGATCACGCCCACGCAGCCGATCACAGCGACCACGGCATAGATGATGTTATTGATAAAGCGCGTGCCGGGGTTGGAGAGCGAACCCATAAACTGCGCGCGCTCGCCCGCGGTGTAGAGCTCGGCATTGAGGGCATCGAAGCTCGCTTGCGCGTTGGAGCCATAGGCAAAGGCGTCGACAAGCTTCTGCTCGCCCACGTACTCCTCGATATGACCGCCGAGCTGGCCTTGGATGCGCTGCTGTGCCGTAAAGCTTTTGTTGGAGAGCTTGGCAATAGCACCGGCTGCAAAAATGGAAAGCGGCGTGACGAGCACCACCACGAGCGTCATGGTCAGGTTGATGGAAAGCATAAACGCGAGCGTGCCCACGATGGTGATAACGCCGGTGAAAAGCTGGGTAAAGCCCTGCAGCAGGCCATCGCCCACCTGATCGACGTCGTTAACCACGCGGCCCATAAGGTCGCCGTGGGCATGGCTGTCGATAAAGCTGAGCGGCATGCGGCTGAGCTTGTCGCTCGCCTCCACGCGCATGTCGCGCACCGTCTCGTAGGACAGGCGGTTGACGCAGTAGCCCTGCAGCCACTGGAAAGCCGCAGCACCTACGACGACAATCGCGAGCTTGGTGACAAGCGGCAGCAGCGCGTCGAAGTCCACCTGCCCGGCGGCGACGATCAGGTCGATGCCCTCACCGACGAGGATGGGCGTGTAGAGCTGCAAGATCACCGAAGCGGCGGCACTCACAAACGACGCTACAAACGAAATGCGGTGCGGACGAACATAGCCCAGCAGGCGGCGGGTCACCGCACCCACGGGATAGCGCTCGGGATCGCCGGGCTGACGCGGGCCGTCACCCAAGTCACTGAGGTTATCGTTGCCGGACACGTTGGCCGTCATCGTGGCGACCGAACCGGAGGAAGTGTAGGGATTCATTTAGCAGCCCTCCTTTGCGCAGACGGATGCGGGGGCGGTCGGGGCGCCTGGGGCGGACGCGGAGCTTGGAGCGGGCGTGGGCGCCGTACTCCCCCGCTGACCCTCGAGCTCCTCGCGGCGAAGCTGCGACTGGCAAATCTCGCGGTAGAGCTGGCAGCTTGCATACAGCTCATCGTGCGTGCCCAGGCCCGCGACCGAGCCATGGTCGAGTACGCAAATCACGTCGGCGTCGCGCACGGTCGAGACGCGCTGACTCACGATGATGGTCGTCAGCGGCAGCCCGCCCTCGGCGGCGCCGCGCATGCTTCGTTCGCGAATGGCATGGCGAAGCGCCGCGTCGGTCTTAAAGTCGAGAGCCGAGGCGGAGTCGTCCATGATCAGAACCTGCGGAGAGCCCACTAAGGCACGTGCGATGGTCAGGCGCTGACGCTGGCCACCGCTGAAGTTCTTGCCGCCTGCCTCGACCGGGGCGTCGAGCCCCTGCGGCTTGTTGCGCACAAACTCGCTGGCCTGCGCCATATCGAGCGCCGCCCACAGCTCCTCGTCGGTTGCCGCCTCGTCGCGCCAGGTCAGGTTGCTGCGGATGGTGCCACTCACCAGCGATGCACGTTGCGGAACGGTCGCAACCACATGACGCAGCTGGTCGAGCGGCCAGGTGCGCACGTCGGCGCCCATCACGCTCACGCTGCCGGTGCTCGCATCGTACAGGCGTGGGATAAGCGAGACGAGTGTGGACTTGCCACTACCCGTGCCACCGATAATGCCGAGCGTTTTGCCCACCGGCAGCTCCAGGATCACATCGTTGACGGCGTTGGCAGCGCCCGCGCCAAACGAAAAGCTCGCATGGTCAAAGCTCAGTGCGGGAACCGGAACAGCGCCACCCGCCAGTTCGCTCGGCTTGGGCAGCGCGACCGGCTGGTTGCCCTCGTCGGTGATGCTCGGCTCACAATTGAACACCTCGTTGATGCGCGACGCGCTGGCGCTCGCCTTGGTAAAGACTACGACCAGGTTGGCGACGTACACGATGGAGGTGAGCGTCTGCGTCATGTAGTTGACGAACGCCATAACCTGGCCCTGCGTAAGCTCGCCCACGTTGACCTGGATGCCGCCCACCCACAGGATGGCGCACACGCCTAGGTTCATCACCAAAAACGTGACGGGGTTAAGGATTGATGAGAGCTTGCCCACCGCGATGGCAACATGCGCCTGCTCATCGGCGGCTAGGGCAAAGCGCTCGCGCTCGTGATCCTCGCGCACAAAGGCGCGAACCACGCGGGCACCCGAAAGGCCCTCGCGGCAGATAAGCGCGATGCGGTCGAGCTTTGCCTGCAGCTGCTTGTAATACGGAATGCAGCGCGCCATGACAAACCAAAACACCAAGCCGATGGCGGGCGTGCAAACCAAAAAGATCACGCCGAGCTTAAGGTCGATGGCAAGGGCCGCGCACATGGAGCCCACCGCCAAGAAGGGCCAGCGGATGAGCATGCGCACGCCCAGCGCCACGGCGAGCTGCACCTGGTTGACATCGTTGGTGATGCGCGTAATGAGCGACGGCGTGCCAAAGCGGTCGAGCTCGGCATAGCTCAGCTTATTGATGTGCTGGTAGAGTGCGCCGCGGATGTCGGTGCCCATGCCCTGCGAGGTGAGCGCCGCCATCTTTTGGCAGACGAGCGTAAACGAGATGCCGATCACAGCCATGGCGGCGAGCACCATACCGTAGTGGACGACGGCGTTGACATCGCGTGCGCCAATACCCTTATCGATCATCTGGGCAATCACGAGCGGCGTCAGTAGGTCAAAGATCACTTCGA
Organism: Collinsella sp. HCP28S3_E9; assembly: GCF_052065455.1. NCBI lineage: Bacteria > Bacillati > Actinomycetota > Coriobacteriia > Coriobacteriales > Coriobacteriaceae > Collinsella > Collinsella sp. HCP28S3_E9. Next base: position 52,198 of record NZ_JBQHTZ010000010.1, on the reverse strand, counting down.
TCAACTTACACGCAGGGCCAATCACCATATACCGGCGAAACTTACCACCAAAACGCCTGAGCAGCTCAATCATAAAAAGGCGCTCCCTATCATCATTCACACTCAATTCGAACCATGATAGTACGGCGAGCCCTGGAGATGCGTAAGCAACTCGTTACAGATGTAAGGGCGACGGTTACTAGCGCCCAAGACATGTAGCAGCCGATGCTTTGGCAACGCCAGCGAGCGCCGCAAGACACGGGATTCAATTCTTCAGATAAATGCGCCCTCTACGGGTGATTTTTGGACGATGCGGTCCCGGTGCCGGCGGGCTGTTTGGTAGTCGAGCGATCCCGCAGGCAAAGCCGAGGACCAGCGAGACACCAAACAGCCCGCCGGCACCGGGACCGCATCGCGGCACCAAAAAGCGCCCGTGCGCTCGATGGATTCGGATGCCCGACAGAGGCTCCTTATGGCTGCTTCCTTCCGGACCTGACCAGATTCGGAACATGTCGTCATCCGAACCCATCGAGCGCGCTTGGCGCTCGGTATATCTTACCCGCTCCTGCCCGATGGGGCAAGGTAGCTAATTTGGGACGGGGCCAAAAAGACTACTTTTGAGTTGCGGTGGAATAGTTCCTGTTTTACGGCCAAGGCCAAAAACAGGAACTATTCCACCGCAACTTATTGAGACTTGCCTGGATAAACTTAAATACGGCCGAGGTCGTAGGCTCGAGCGGCTGCCTCGCCGGCACAGATGAGGTTGGTTGTGGCTTCCTGGGGGTCGAGCGCTTGGTCAAGGGGCATGGGTCTGCGGCAGACCGGCAGAACCAAGTCGATACCCTGTCCATACACCGCATCCAGGTTGTCGGCACGACCGCCCACGACGGCGACCACCGGCTTGCTATATCGCTTCGCACGACGGGCCACGCCTACCGGCGCCTTACCGGCGGCGGATTGCTCGTCCATATTGCCCTCGCCCGTTATGACCAGGTCGGCATCGCGCACGCACTCGTCAAACCCAATCAAATCGAGCATCGTCTCCACGCCCGAGCGCAGCTCCGCACCGAGCGCCAGCAGCGCGGCACCCAAGCCGCCGGCGGCACCGGCACCGGGCACACCAAGCACCGAGCCAAATGACCGTGCACCCTCGGGCGCGCGCAGAAGCTTCTGGGCTCGCATCTCGAAAATCGCCGCATCGAGCAGACGACCGTAGCCGACCATCCAGCCGTCGTACCCGCGCAGCGCCTCGACGTCACCCGTCGGCAGGCCTTTCTGCCCGCCAAACACCGTCAGGGCGCCTCGGCGCCCCACGAGCGGATTCTCAACATCGGAAAGCACCACGATACGCACGCCATTCAGCACCCGAAGCGCTGGCGCCAAATCGATACTCACCACGTGTTCGAGACCCGCAAGACCGGGGGCGATATTGCAGCCACACTCATCGACAAGATTCGCGCCCAGCGCCTGCAGCATACCGGCGCCGCCATCGTTGGTAGCGCTGCCGCCCAAGCCAATATAGATAGTCTTTGCCCCAGCACGGACCGCGCGAAGCATGAGCTCGCCCACGCCATAGGTTGTGGCAGCCAACGCCGCCGATTCCGTGCAGGGCGAATACCCGATGCCCGCCGCCTCGGCCATCTCAACTACAGCCGACTCGTGCTCGCCGTCCACCAGCATCCGGGCAGACACGCGATCGCCCAAGGGCCCTGCAACCTCGCAGGTCAAAAGCTCGCCGCCGCGCGCGGCGACGGCATCGAGCGTTCCCTCGCCACCATCTGCCAGCGGCAATGTGCACACATCGGCATCGGGCCAAGCGCGGCGTACACCCTCGACAACCGCCGACTCCGCCTGTGCACTCGAAACACTGCCCTTAAAGGAATCGATCGCCAGCATCACACGGCGGGGCCGGCGCTGCACAGGACCAAAGTTGAGTGTCTCGTCGGCGAGATTCCCAACACCCGCAAGTGCCTCGGCATGGACGGCATGCGCCTCAAGGCTTAGACCGCAGCCGCACGCGGCGCCATCCACACCGCGCAAACCGGCAAAATAGCTGCTCAGTACCCTGCGACACTCGTCTGCCAGCACGCCGGCGGTCACATTAAACCGATGGTTCAGGCGCGAATCGGCATTGAGGTCATACAGCGAGCCCACCGCGCCCGCCTTGGCATCGGCCGCACCATACACGCAACGCCCCACGCGCGCGTTAACCATAAGCCCCGCGCACATGCAGCAGGGTTCGAGCGTCACGTAGACCGTACAATCGGAAAGGCGCCAACGCCCAAGCGTCTGAGCGGCGGCGCACAGGGCCAAAAACTCGGCATGTGCCGAAGGGTCCTGGTCGAGCTCACGGCGATTATGCGCCCTCGCGACAATCTCGCCCGCACGCACCACCACAGCACCAATCGGCACCTCGCCCACTGTCGCAGCGGCGCGCGCCTCCGCCAGCGCCTCGCGCATGAAACTCTCGTCGATTTCGGTGATCGTCATCGTTCGCCTTCCCTGTTGCAAATTCAAAACGATGCTATCATTACGACTCACGGAGAGATGGCAGAGCGGTTGAATGCGGCGGTCTTGAAAACCGTTGAGCGCGAGAGCGTTCCGGGGGTTCGAATCCCCCTCTCTCCGCCACCTTAGTGATTCACCGGCGTCATGGTGCGCTCAAACAGCGCATCGACCACGTCGGCCATCTCGGGTCGACGCTCAAGATCGTGGCCCGATTCCCACCAATTTGTGAACACTCGAATAATGCCACCAGCGATAAATTCCGATGTCGTCTCGAGCGAAACGGGCGCCAGGGCGTCTTCGGCAAGCGAGCTCATCACGCGCTCACGGATGGAATGCGCGATGCGGTCGCAAATCATGCCGGTCAGCATGCCCGACATGCTGCTCGCCAAAAGGTTATCCATGAGCTGCTCATGCGCCAGAACCATATTCATGGCATCGTCAAAGACCTCATGGCGAAGTGCCCGTACATCCACAAGCGGCTCCGCGTCCGCTGCGTCGGTCTGGTTTTGCGGCAAGCCCGTCATAAGCTCATCGATATAGAAGGCAAAGTAATCGTTTTTATCGCGAAAATGCTTATAGAACGTCGTGCGGCGAATCAGGGCCCGGTCGCAAAGCATGGCAACCGTCAAATCCTCAAACCGATGCTCTTCCAAAAGCTCGGTAAAGGCGTCGAACAGGGCACGATAGGTTTTCTTGATGCGAAGGTCCATCCGTATCACCATCCTCAAGGCGTAGACAGCATTCCGTAATTTGTCGCATATCTTACACCTGTACCACCCGTTCGATATTGGCGCCCCCTCCCTGGTTGAAACAAAACGCTTACCGGAAAGTTCGGCACCGCCAAAGGTTGCGGGTATACTAGATACGTTATACCAACAACGGCCGGCGCAAAACGCCGCTGCCATTCGAAACGGAGACATCATGCTTCCCGTCATCATCGGTATCGTTGTTGTCGTTGTGATCGTCTGCGCCATCGCTGGCATCTACAACAACATGGTTACCAAGCGCAATCGCATCGATAACGCCTGGCAGAACATCGACACGCAGCTGCAGCGCCGCAACGACCTGATCCCCAACCTGGTCGAGACCGTCAAGGGCTACGCCAAGCACGAGCAGGACACGCTCGCCGCCGTGATCAACGCGCGCAACACCGCCGTAAGCGCCACCACCCCCGAGGCCAAAATGGAAGCCGACAATGTGCTGACCGGTGCACTGCGCCAGCTCTTTGCCGTGGCCGAGGCCTACCCCGACCTTAAGGCGAACACCAACTTTATGCAGCTCCAGGCTACGCTCGAGGACACCGAGAACAAGGTGAGCTACGCGCGCCAGAGCTACAACGACTGCGTGCTCAGCTACAACAACGCCATCCAGACGTTCCCGGCCGTTATCTTTGCCGGCATCTTCCAGTTTAAGGAGCGCCAGGGCTTCGAGGCCGCCGAAGCTGCCCGCCAGGCACCGACCGTCAAGTTCTAACAGATCCGCAGCGTATCCTTAATCGGGTATATGCATAAACCGCATAAACCGTCCCGTCGAATGCATACTTCGGCGGGACGGTTGCTTTTTGCCCACAGGTACCCCAGAGGGCGGCGTGCAAATTTTGGAGTTTTCAGCATCCTGGAGCCCAAAGGAACAGGAATGGGCCCACAAAACCGCGTTGAAAACCCTGATTCTGAGCCCTCAGCACCTCAGGGATCACTCATTTTCTACAGGATGCGGCTCACGGCGCCTGACTTTCGCCCAAAATCCCGTATGCATGCGCACCCGGCTGCTGAAAACTCCCAAAAATGTACGCCTCGTCCCACCCCAGGCGAGCGGCAACCGAAAAACCGCGCACGCACCTCTTCCTGGTGCGCGGTTTTCCTACAGAACTGCGCGGGGTCATTAGGGCCAAGCTCCTTATGGAGCCCACACCCAGGCGCACTCCGCAGGATGAAAGAACCCCCGCCGCACGTAGTGCGCAGCGGGGGTTCTTTCATGTCCGAGGACGCGCCGGAAAGGAAGGTCGCCCTCGGGCCGAACATACAAGACAGCTTACGCGACGGTGTAAACCCAGTTGTGCTTATCCTCGACAGCACCAGACTGAATACCAGTCAGGGTCTCGCGAAGTTTCTTCATAACAGGGCCGATCTCGGTGCAGCCAGCCGGGAAGGTCACGGTCTCGTCGGCACCATAAACCTTGTTGTCAATCTCGCCGACCGGGGAGATAACAGCAGCGGTGCCGCACAGACCGCACTCGACAAAGGTGCCGGCCTTGACCTCGGCCCACTCGACGGGACGCTGATCAACGGTCATGCCCAGGTCCTGAGCGACCTGAACGAGCGAGCGACGGGTGATGGAGGGCAGGATCGAGTCGGTGTGCGACTGAGGAACAACGAGGGTGCCGTCCTCTTTCACGAACAGGACGTTGGCGCCACCGGTCTCCTCGACATAGGTGCGAGACTCGGAGTCAAGATACAGGTTCTCGGCATAGCCCTCGCGATGGGCCTCCATCGTGGGCTTAAGGGACATGGCGTAGTTCAGGCCGGCCTTGATGTTGCCGGTGCCATGCGGGGCTGCACGGTCATACTCGGAAACGCGCAGCTTAACGGGCTTAAGGCCGCCCTTAAAGTACGGACCGACCGGAGTCACGAGAATGCGGAACGTGTACTCAGGAGCAGGAGCCACGCCAATCACGTCACCAGAGCCAATCATAAACGGACGCACGTACAGGGTCGCACCGGAGCCGAAAGGCGGAACCCAGGCGGCGTTGGCAGAAACGACCTGCTTGACGGCCTCGACGAACTTGTCCTTGGGGAACGGCGGCATCTCGAGGCGCTGGGCAGAGTTATACATGCGCTCAGCGTTCATGTCGGGACGGAAGCAGACGATGCTGCCATCCTCGGCGGTGTAGGCCTTCAGGCCCTCAAAGACCTCCTGGCAGTAATGGAAGATGCCGCCGCACTCGGAGACATGCATGGTGTGGTCGGTGGTCAGGCCGCCCTCGTCCCACTCGCCATCCTTCCAATGAGCCTCGTAGCTGTAATCGGTCTTCATGTAGCCAAAGCCGAGGCTACCCCAATCGATATCCTTCTTCTCGACAGTCATATGTCGCTCCTTACATACACAGTTGCATACTCGCGAACCCGCACGCAAGGACCGAGGCCGACCGTGTCGCAACGTCGCACGCCCGGAGCGTAGAGCCGGACGGGACACGCGGGCAACATCGAAGCCGATGGCACGTCGATTCGCATGGACGAGATTGTACTCCGCACGCGCGTCGGATAAAACGTTTTTCTTTAACTAACTAAAGTATTTTCATTTGACCGAAACTAAAGAGGCCCGCCACCGTAAACGGTGACGGGCCTCAGCGACGCGATTTGTGCGCCAGCTCGAACTACGCGTTCTGTTTGCCCAGCTTAGCCTTAACCAGGCCGACTACAGTCGGGATGATCGAAACGGCTACGATGCCAATGATCAGCAACTCAAAGTGCTCCTGCACAAAGGGGATGCCACCAAAGAAGTAGCCCAGCAGTGTAAAGACCGTCGACCAGGTAATGCCGCCCAGCACGTTGTAGATGACAAAGTTGCGCCAGTGCATGCCGCCCATGCCGGCAATGAAGGGCACAAAGGTGCGGATAAACGGGAAGAAGCGGCCGAGGAAGATGGCCAGGTGACCCCACTTGTCCAAGAAGTCCTCGGACTTTTTGATACGCTCGGGCGTCATGGCCTTGACCTTGCCCGAAGCGATGATCTTTTTGCCAAAGAAGTGACCGATCATAAAGTTGCACTGGTCTCCCAGGATGGCAGCAGCCCATGCTACGGCCAGCAGGGCTACGATGTTAAAGCCACCGTTATGGGCAAAGAAGCCCGAAGCAAACAGCAGTGAATCGCCGGGAAGGAACGGGAAGAACACCACGCCTGTCTCAACGAAGATAATGAGGAACACGCAGCCGTAGGCCATAAGCGGGCCGGCGGCGATCCAGCTGGCAATCGCGGTGCGCGGGTCTTTGAGTAGCTCGGCGATAAAATTGATGAAACCCATGAAGTAAAACCTCTCAGTTGTGGGCGCGGATACGTCCAAGTTGACCAGTATACGGTTACGGTGCCCCCTCGTGCGCAACCCCACAAAAGCATGACTCCATTACCAGCAAGTTTGCATAACTGACACCTGTCATGCAAAGCCGCCAAGATTATTCTTCCTAATCCCTAGCGAATCGCTATACTTTATTGAATCGCATTGCCATGGCGCTAAGGGAGGGCGGCCGGTGAGCTTTATCAATACCATTCGCGAGGACATCAAGACCGTCCAGACGCAGGACCCCGCCGCGCAAAACGGTTTGGTCATCTTCCTTTCCTATCCTGGCCTGCACGCCAAGTGGAACCACGTGCCCGAGCACTGGCTGTGGGAGCACGGTCATCGCTCGCTCGCCCGTGTGCTCTCGCAAATCACCCGCCACATCACCGGGGTCGAGATTCATCCCGCTGCACAGATCGGCAAGCATTTCTTTATCGACCACGCCATGGGCGTCGTCATCGGCGAAACCACCATCGTGGGCGACAACTGCGTGCTCTACCAGGGCGTCACGCTTGGCGGCACCGGCAACGAAACCGGCAAGCGCCACCCCACCCTGGGCAACAACGTCACCGTGGGCACGGGCGCCAAGGTGCTCGGCAACATTCGCATCGGCAACAACGTCAAAATCGGCGGCAACTCGGTTGTCGTCAAGGACGTGCCCGACAACTGCACCGTCGTGGGCGTACCGGGACGCATCATCAAGCGCAACGGCTGCCGCGTGTTCGAGGAGAGCTTCGACGCCAAGCAGCACCGCGAGTACATGCCTGACGATGCCGCCGAGCAGTCCGCCCTCAACCGTCAGGGCATCACCGAGAACGCCCGCCGCGTCAAAGAACTCGAGCAAGAGGTAGCCGAGCTCAAAGCCCTCGTTGCCAAACTTGTGGACGAACGCTAGACACGGACGGCCAATGACAACATTCATGCCAGCGCAAAGGCGCGCCAGGGAATCTATCCCCGGCGCGCCTTATTTCCGATGCGACAAGGGGGCCGTCCCCATGTCGCATTATGCGAACTGGCTCAGATAGAGGTCGGCGTAGGCGCCCTCGGCAGCCAGCAACTCCTTATGCGTGCCCTGCTCGATAATGTTGCCGTGATCCATGACCAAGATCAGGTCGGCGTCCACGATCGTCGACAGGCGATGCGCGATCACAAAACTCGTGCGCCCGCGCATAAGCGCGTCCATGGCGCGACCGATGGCGAGCTCGGTACGCGTATCCACGCTCGACGTCGCCTCGTCCAGGATGAGAATCGCCGGGTTGTTGAGCAGCACGCGTGCGATGGTCAGCAGCTGGCGCTGCCCCTGGCTAATGCTCTCGGCATCGTTTGCCACCCGCGTGTCATAACCCTGCGGCATGGTGCGCACAAAGAAGTCGACCTGCGCGGCGCGCGCAGCCGCCACGATCTCGTCGCGCGTCGCCTCGGGACAGCCGTAGGCGATGTTTTCGGCAATCGTGCCATCGAATAGCCAGGCGTCCTGCAGCACCATGCCAAACTGCTGGCGCAGCTCGCCGCGGTCCATACAGCTCGTGTCCACGCCGTCGAGCGTAATGCGCCCGCCATCGATCTCGTAAAAACGCATGAGCAGGTTGATGAGCGTGGTCTTGCCCGCGCCCGTGGTTCCCACCACGGCGATCTTCTGGCCCGGCTCGGCGGTAAACGACACGTCACGCATAAGCGACTTGTCGGGCGAATAACCAAAACGCACGTGCTCAAAGGAGACACGGCCCTCAATGCGACCCGGCAGCCTGGCAGCATCACCCGGCAGCGGATCAGCTTCCATCTCGGGCTCATCGAGCAGGTCGAACACGCGCTCCGCACTCGCCAGCGCGCTCTGCAGCGAGTTGAAAGTGAACGACAGCTGCGTCATGGGTTCGGACGCCCCGTAGATAAACTGGAAGAACGCCTGGAACACGCCGACGGTCATGTGGCCGGCGACCAGCATGCTGCAGCCCACCAGCGCGATCACGATCTGCGCCAAACGGCCGATAAAGCGAACCGCAGGGCCGACGGCATTGATCATAAAGTCGGCCTTGGTACTCACGCGCGCTAGCTCCCTCGAGGCCTCGTGCACCTCGGCAGAGCTCTGATGCTCGCGGTTGAATGCGCGAATCACCAAACGGCCTGAATAGCCTTCCTCGACCGCGCTCGTGATTTTGGACACCCACTCCTGACGCTCGCCCGTCACATCATGCGTTCGGCGCGAAACCACCTTGGTCACCAGCAACGATACCGCCGTAAAGCCCAAAAAGACCAACGTGAGCTTGACGCTATAGACAAACATCATGATGATGGCACCCGTCACGGTACCGATCGATACCAGCAGCTGCAGCAATCCGCGCTGCATACTCTCGGACATCTTGTCCAAGTCATTGGTCGCGCGGCTGACCACTTCGCCGGGGCGATGCGCGTCAAAGTAGGCGAGCGGCAGGCGGCTGAGCTTCTGCGCGATGCGGTTGCGCAGACGCAGGTTGAGTCGCTCGGCGACGCTCGACATCAAAAAACTCTGCAGCGCATAGAACGATCCGGCGGCTGTCCAGATCAAAAAGTAGACAAAGATGGTCTTACCGCACTGATCCCAGGTGATGCTGAAGGTCGTTCCGCTGGCAAACGCCACCTGTATATGGCCCCACAGCTCGTCGATAACATGAGCGCTATATGCCGGCGCGGCGGTGTTAAAGATGACGTAGAACACAATGCTCGCGAATACAATATAGAAGCGCCAATGGTCGCCGGCGGCCTCGCTCCACAAGCGGCGCACCGTCGCCCAGGTATCCCGGGGCGTCTCGTCCTCTTCTTCGTCGTCCACGTCGCGCATACGCTCTGCCTCGGCACGGGCGCGCTCGTCCTCGGCACGCTCGTTTTCCTCGTACAGCGCCTGGCGACGAGCCTCGCGCTCGGCCGCGGCCCTGGCGGCGGCATTCAGCTCGGTCGACGCGGCAGACTGCTCGACCGCTTCCTCGGCCGCGTCCACAACGACGGCATCGATAGCGTCGCTGCGCTTCTTGAGCTCCTCGGTCATGCTACTCACCTCCCTTCATCTGCGATTCCGCGATGGCGCGGTACACCTCGCAGGTTTCCATAAGTTCCTCGTGCGCGCCCAGGCCCACGACCTCGCCATCCTTGAGCACGATAATCTGGTCGGCATGCAAAATCGTCGAGATGCGCTGCGCGATGATGAGCACCGCGGCGTCGCGCGTCTCGTCCTGCAGCGCATGGCGCAAGGCCGCATCGGTTTTAAAGTCCAGGGCCGAAAAACTGTCATCGAAGATATACAGATCGGCATGCTTCATGAGCGCACGGGCGATTGCCAGACGCTGGCGCTGGCCGCCCGAAAAGTTCGTACCGCCCTGGGCAACCGGAGTATCGAGCCCCTGCGGCTGATCGAGCACAAAGGTGCTCTGGGCAACCTGCAGCGCATGAAGCATGTCCGCCTCGGTCGCATCCTCGTTGCCAAAGCGCAGATTGCTTGCCACGGTGCCCGAGAACAGCCATGCCTTCTGCGGCACATAGGCGATGCGCCCGCGAATCTCATCTTGCGAAAGCTCGCGCAGGTCGATGCCGTCCAGGCGAATGGCGCCCTTGGTGGCATCGTGGAAGCGCAGCAGAAGCTTTGCCACCGTCGACTTGCCCGAGCCCGTCGAGCCCACAATCGCGGTCGTCTGACCGCGACGACAGGCAAAGCTCAGGTCGCACAGGGTGTCCTCGTCGGCGTCGTCAAAGCGAAACGACATGTGGTCGAACACGGCAACAGCATCCGCATCGTCCTCGGAGGCAGGCGTCCCGTCACCCAGCGTACGCTCGCCGTCCACGATGCTCGGCTCAATCTCCAACACCTGCTGCGCACGGTTCAGGCACGCGGCAGCACGCGGAAGCGTCAGCACCACCATCTGGGCCATCATCACAAAGAACAGGATCAGAATTGCATACTCCAGCACCGCCGAGATACTCGCGATCTGCATGGCGTGGGCGCCCACCCGGTTACCGCCCACCCACAGCACCGCCACCTCGGCGATGTTCATCAAAAAGAAGCTGGAGCTGTCAAGGCCCACAAACAGGTGGTTGACCTTTATGGCGTTGGCGGCGTAGTCGCTAAACACCTCGTCCAGGCGCCGCTCCTCGTGATGCTCTTTATTAAAAGCACGAATAACGCGCACGCCCACAATATTCTCGCGCAGCACCACGTTCATGCGGTCGATAAAGCCCTGTAGGCGCATAAAAATCGGTGCCGCATTGGCAACCGTAAAGACCGCCGCAACCAGCACGATCGCAACCACGACGCCCAGAAGCACGCCCATAGCCGGATCGATAAACCAGGCGAAGATGATGCCCGCCACCGCCAGGAACGGCACGGGCAGCACCAGCTGAATCGTCTGAAGGACAGCCTGTTGAATCACGTTGATGTCGTTGAGTGAGCGCGTGATCATCGATCCGGTGCCAAAGCGCTCAAAATCGCTGGCAGACAGCTCGAGTGATTTGTCGTAGACGGCATTGCGGATGTCGCAGGCCACGTTAGCCGCCAGACGCGCCGAAAGATAGCAGCCCAGCACCGTGCCGCCGCTAGCCATGCTCGTCGCGATAAACATGTATAGGCCGTTGCATAAGATGTAGTCGACATCGCCCGTGGTAATGCCGGTGTTGACCATGTTCGCCAGCATCGTGGGAACCAACAGCGTACCGACGTTATCCACCAGCAGCGCCAGCAGCGTCACTGCGACAAGCCCTCGATAGGGCTTCAAAAACCTCATTAACAGTCGCACGACTCACCCTCACCTTGATTCTCGGCAGCGATATGCTGCTTAAAGACATCGCACTCATCGCCGAGCGCATGGGAAAATTTTTCGATGAGGCGCATGATTTCGCGCTGTTCCCAGGGCTCGAGCACTTCGAAAGCCTGTTGCTCGGCTTCTTGCGCCGGCAGCGCATATTGCTCGGCAAACCGCATGCCCGCTTCGGTCAAACGCACAACCTTGTTCTTACGGCTGCCTTCGGCAAACTCCAACGTTGCGAAGCCCCGCGCCGTCAAGGTTTTAATTGCCGAGTTGATGGTCTGCTTGCTGTAGAACCATTCGCTTGTCAGACGGCTTACGGCAATACTGCCGCCTGCCGTGCTGGTATCGACGAGCATCCAGTAAGCGCAGTCCGAAAGGCCGCAGGCGCGCGAGAACTCCGAATAGATATGGTCGAGTCTATTGAGCAACCGGTCGAAGTCGACCGGCGTAACCGCACTATTCATCTATCCCACCATTCGATTGTCCGATTTTTGACCAATTTCGTGTCTCTAGATTAGTCCGAGCTTTGACTATCGTCAACAGGTTCTCCGCAAATGCCTACGCTTTTATGGCCTATCGGCAGAAAAAGACCGCCGGCGCGGGGGCGGCGCCAGCGGTCACGTGAAAATCGGATTTCATTGCCTGTTAAGCGGCGACAGCCTCGTAGACCGTAGCGCCCGAGAAGCTATCGTGCAGGCTTTTGCCGCAGATCCAAGGCAGCTCGACGACCTCGCAGAGCGTGTTGACCAGCTCGGAGCAGTCAGTAAAGTGGCCCTTATCGTTGAGGGCCTCGCAATCCTGAACACGCCAATAGCCATCGGTGTGCGTGATGTAGTACTCGTGACCGTCAATCGTCACAAAAGCGCGTGTCTTGGAACGCAGCAGCTTCAGAAATCCTTCGAAATCGGTCTCGACGACATCTCCAGCCTGGAACATGATAGTTACCTCCTGGCCCGGCGCCACCACGGCGCGTTGATAAACGTTGGTACTCCTTTAGTAAAACCTTTATCAGAGGTTATGCGTTCGTCATTTAGGCAAGTGGTAAAAACCGCAGGGCAGACGGGATAAAACGTTTAACCATCCCATTGGCTTGTCACATTTTGAAGGTACTTTTATGCAAACCTACTTACCCAATTGGAATCTATCCTGTTGCCGGGCACTTGACCGTCTATCGTTTGAGCCCGACGGGTATGAACGGGGCATCTGCAACGCCACCGCAAGGAGACACCATGGAGACTATCGAAGCACTCATTCACCGCCGCAGCTGCCGCAAATACAGCGATCGTCCCGTCGAGGCCGAAAAGCTTGCACGTATTATCGAAGCCGGCCAATATGCACCGAGCGGCATGGGCCGCCAGCCGGTGACGTTTGTCGCCGTCACCGACCCCGCGACCATCGAGCGTCTCTCACAGCTCAACGCCCAGGTCATGGGCAGCAACAGCGACCCCTTCTATGGCGCCAAGACCGTTGTGGTGGTGCTGGTTGACCGCAGCGTGCCCACACATCTGGAAGACGGCTCGCTCGCCATGGGCAACTTGCTCAACGCCGCCTATGCACTGGGTGTCGATTCGTGCTGGATTCACCGCGCGCATGAGGTCTTTGACTCGCCCGAGGGCCTGGAGCTGCTGGCCAGCTGGGGCCTGCCCGCCGACGGCAGCCTGCGCGGTGTCGGTAACTGCATTCTGGGCTATGCCGAGGACACGCTACCCGAGGCAAAGCCGCGCCGCGACAACGTGGTGTATGTTAGGTAATTTGTTCCGCCGTTCTACCGAACGGCGGAACAAATTAGTCGACCGGGTGGTAGAAGGTGTCGACGACCGTCTGTTTTACGTTGTCTTGGTCTAAGTAGAACTCGGCAAAGGTGTCGCCCTGCTGCATGGTTCCCTGCAGCGTCACAACATCAAACGAGGTCAGGCCGTGCTCGAGCATCGTGGTCGCCAGATAGCTAAACTCATCGAGGCCCAGATTGGTCCACGTATAGTCGCCCATCGTCTGGTACAAGTTAATCAGCACAGCCGGATTACTCTTGGCGCTGTTGAGCACCTTGGCCGCAAACGCCTGCACATAGCTCACCTGACGTGCCGTACGATCGAGCGACGAGGTCAACTCCGTGGTATCGCGCCACTGCACATACTTTTCGGCCGAGATTCCAAACAGCGTCGTCTCCTGCCCCTCAACCGCTGCCGTGCCCGGCACGGTCTGTGTCGGCACGAGCGTCACGCCGCCAATAGAATCATTGATAGGCGCCACGCCCTCAATGTTGAGCGTGTAGTAATAGTCGACTGGGATATTGTCGAGCACACGTGAAGCGGCTGCCGCCGTCAGCTGCGAGGAATTATCACCGTCGGTACCGTAGGCAAACTGCAGGCAGAGCTGCTCGGTCACCTGACCCGAAAACGAACCACCCGCATACGTATCGACGGCAACCATGCTGTCGCGCGGAATAACGATGCCGCGGGCCTCGCCTGTATCGGTATTAAGGGCTACAACCATAACGGTATCCGACTGGCCTTCTTTGGCGCCATCATCAGACGCGCGATTATCGAAGCCGATAAACGCCACCGTAGCCATATGCTTGTTGAGTGCATACTTCTTGCCGTTATAGGTGATGGTGTCACCTTTGGCCTTAATGACCTTTTCGGTCTTTTCCTCGATCTTCTTTTTGCCTTGGTTCACGCTGTGGTTCACAAAGCCCCAGCCGGCAGCAGCAATCGCGCCGATCACGAGCAACACAATCACGAGTGTGCGGATGCGGCGACGACGTTTGATGCGCTTAATCGACTCCTGGGAACGGCGACGGCGCTGCGGTGGCGCCTCATCGAGCGAAGGCCATTCGGTATCATCAGCAGGCTGCGGTATATCATCCGCAACCTGCGCCGAAGTCTCGGCCTGGCCCACGGTTTTGCTCGACGCCCCATTTTGTGTGTCAGATGCCGAATCGACATCGGCACCCTGCTGCGCGCTGGCAGGCTCCGCCACATCGGAAACCTGTTGCTGGGAAGTGTTCTCCTGGCTATTTTCGTCGGGATCCACCGCATCGATAAAGTGCTTGCCACGGGGGTTCATGACTATTTTGTCTCCTGGTCGTTTGTTAACACACCGCTCACAATATAGCGCGAGTTGCCCTGCGAGCTATCGAGCATGCAGGTGCTCAGTTGCACAACCTTGCTATCCGCATCAAGCGCAATACCTTCCCGTACGTTTTTGAGGAGCGCGTCGGGATTGCAGACGGTATTGAAATACTCCTGGCGCACAGCGGGATCGGCAAAGTTAAATGAGTTGAGGATATGGCGATCGTCGTACTGGTAGGCCGAAACGATCTGGTACGTCAGGATATGACCGGGCGTGTAGATGAAGAACTCGGTGTTCTCGTTAAAGAAGTCCGCATCCTCAAAATTATGCAAGTTATGGAACACGCCGCCGTTCACGTGGCCGTAGGTCACCGTCACGGGATCGCTAAAGTCACGCGCATTGGCCATCTGGCTAAACGCGGTGCCATACGGGTCGTACTTACCGTCCTTGTCGTGATCCAAATAGAACAGGTCGTCGGTTGCACTCTGCAGTAGAGGTGTGTTGATGTCGGCTCCCGGAATATAGAGCCAAGCGTAAATGTCAGCGTTTTCTTTGATAAGCGAGGCAAAGTCGATGGGATTGTCTGCCAGCTCCCTGTCCTTCGATTCGACCTTGGTAGCAGGCTTGCCCGTTGCACTCATCTCCTGCGCGCGCTGCTGCTCCAGATGGTTCATATAGAGTACGTAGCCGCCGCAGCCGACTGCGATCAGTAACAACACCACGAAAACGCCCTTGAGTATCGTGGCGCGACGCTTTTTGTCCGAGTCGTCCATATGCTGAACGTCCATATACTTGCCCTCTGGCTGCTGTGCCATGGTGTTCCCTTACCCTGTAAATCGGCTAAAAAAAGGACCCGCACAAGTACGGGTCCTCAAATCTTACGGTTGAAACCGTATGCGTACTAGTTGTTCTTGCGAAGAGCAACAAAAGCGCAAGCGGCACCAGCGGCGGCAAAAGCAGCCACGGCGGCAACGGCGGTGGTGTTCACGCCGGTGGCCGGGGACTTAGCGCCCTTGTCGGCAGTCACAGTCGTGCTAGCGGCAGCAGAGGCGCCACTCGTGGGCTGAGCAACCAGAGAGATGATGCAGAGCTCGTCCATCGTGAAGGAAACGTTGCCGTTGGCGTCGGCGGTAAGCTCCTTCACATCCTTGGAACCAGAATCATGCTGGATGTAGACGGTCACCTTGGCGCCAGCATACTGAGAACCAAGAGCAAAGGTGAAGTTGTACGGGCCGCTCGTGTTATGGTGGGTGACTTCAAAAGAAGCAACCACATTGGAACCAGAGGGGACGTTGTTGGCGGCAGTACCGGTACCGACAACATTAAGCCATGCATCGCTGCTGGTGACAACGCCGGTAGCATTTGCGGTCACGCCATTGGACGTGACAGGCTGGCTGCTAACCTTCTCGGGGCTGTTGGCGGCGAAAGCAGCCACGGGCAGAGCCAGGGCAAGAGCGAGCACGCTCAGTGCTGCCATGAATCTCTTCTTCATGTTGGGTACTCCTCAACTTGCAGCTTACGAATTTTCAAATTTATAGTAGTATATCCCTTTTCTGCAAATTGTAACTAAAGAGCTCTACATGAAACGATTTTGCAGATTTTTGTTCGCCTATAGCTCAAAACGGCACCTAGCCGTGACTATTTTATGTTCCGTCAGGTCTATGCCGTTTGATTTGGAGCCGAATTCGCCCCGCCATCACTCGCCTGTGCCGCTCCCTCTGCTTTTTGTTCGCCTTCATCCTTTTGAGCATCGGCAATGGTGGCAGCGGCTGCGACCATGCCGCGCTGGGGCGCGACGCCCGTCTGGGTCTGAACGCCCTCGACAACTTCTGTGCCTGCATGCGCGAGCTCGGGCGACTTAAACATTGCGTCCAGATTGGCCCCGCCGCCGGCGTAACCGAGCGCCGCGAGCGCGATGACAATCACCGCGACAACGACCGCGATCGGAACATAGCGATGCCAGCCTGCGGGATTGAGGCCGCTACGGCGAGCAGCGCCACGGCTAATGTAGCCGAGCGTTCCATCGTGCTTGAGCTTTGACCCCACCACACGTTTACGGCCCCACAGCGATGATTCGGCCTGCATGGCCAAGCGAGCGCTTGCCGAAGGATAACCATATTTAGTGCGTTTGAACGAGCCGTCGAACCCCGAGGCGCTTTTGCCCCACGTCCGTGAAGTCGTGCGACGGTTGACCGGCGCCGCGGGCTTTCGAACCCGATTTGTTTTTGAAGTCTCCGCCATACTCCCCGCACGCCGTAACACAGTCGAAACAATACTGCTTTGGACTGTATCACACGCGCCGCGCGCGGTCACGGGCGCCTCGCTTAACGGTCGTCGTCCTTCAGCAGGCGCCACAGGGTCGTACGGCTTATGCCTAGCACTTCGGCAGCTCGGGTCCTGTTGCCGTGAAGGTGACCTACGACCAGCCGCGCGATATCGCGCTCGGTATCGGCCAGTGGGCGCAAGATATACAGATCGCTATCGAGCGTCGGGGCACCAAAGGTCGCGGTCTTGATAACGTCCTCCTGAGCGAGCACCTCCTCCGCCACCGCCCGCTCGGCCGTACCCATCCTCACTAATATATAAAGTCGTTCCGAAACCTCACGAAGCTGTAGATAGTTACGGGGCCACCGATAGGCATCGAGTGTCTTTGCCGCCGCGGACGACAAGGCAGGTGTTGCCGTCTCAAACATATCTGCCAGATATTCCAGATAGCGCGCAACCTTTTCCGACGCGCCGCCCTGCTCGGCAATCGCCGGCGCCACACTCACTGCACAGGCCAGACGCTCGGTTACAAAAGCAGCCTGATCGCTTTCGCCGCCGCCTGGCATGTCGTTTGCCGTCAACACCACATGGCAACGAGTTGCGAGCGCCGTGTCGATCATTGCGGACACGAGCTCGCGCAGGCGTTGGGGGCCAACGGCATGCCAGCCGCCCATGCAAAGTGTCAGCCCCGTTTGGAATAGCGGCGATTCGGAACTTTTGAGCAGATGGCGCCAACCGCGATCCGTAAGCTCATCGAGCGCAACGGACACAAAGGGCTGGTCGGCATAGGGTCCATCCAGGTACAGGCGTTTTGCAATCTGATCCTGTCCCGCGCCCAGCTCGCCCTCGAGCATAAGGGGCACTCCGCGCGCATAGCTCTCCCGTACGGGGGCAGCGACCGCTGCCGCGTTTTCGACGATGCCGTACGCGCTCGATTCGTAGCGGGCCTCAACTTCGTCGGCGTTGAGCCACTCGATGCCCGCATGCGCCGCGGCGGCGCGCACCTCGCGGACCACGATGACCCAAAGGCCCCCGCCCTCTTTATCGGTGGGGCGAACGGTCAGGCTCAGGCGCGTACCCGCACACCCCATAACCAGACGCGCGCCGTCTCCTATGCGGTCGAGGCGCTCAGCGACAAAAGCCGCCACATCCCGCTCAAGCGCCGCGTCATTCATGGTCGATATCGCGACGTCCCCACGCGCATCGATTGCCAATGCCGAGGCCCCGGCAGCAGCTAGGGCATTGGTCAAGATCTTCAGCTTGGCATCGCTATCCATGATTTGCCCCTGTCCGCTGCGACGTACAACCGCCGACGGTCGCACGACCGAGTGTTTCAAAATTGAACGATATTGCTCACCAAACACTATAGGGCAGAAAGCGCCGTCCTGCGAGTATAGGTGTTGCCCCGCATCGCCATCCTGGCGGGGCGATAAGAGCTCTTCGGGATCTATTAACCTGCGGACAAGCCATACCCGCAAGAGCTCCTATCGCTCCACCGCGAGGATGCGGCCACCAGCAACCAGCACGTAAATGGGCTACTTCTCTACCAGATTCCCAGCACGTGCTGCATTCCCAAACCCATGCACGCAATGCCAATCCAGCAGCAAAAGCCCAATGCGATGGGCTTGCCGCCTTTTTTGACCAGCTCGACGATATCGGTATTAAAGCCAATAGCCGCCATGGCCATCACGATAAAGAACTTCGACAGCTCCTTGATGGGCGCCGTAACGGACGCGGGAAGCTGAAACACTGTGGTGACCACACTCGCCAGCACAAAGAACAGCACAAACATGGGAAACGCGCGCTTAAGGGAGAACGTGCTTTTGGCGTCGCCGCCGGCCTTGCGCGCCAGATGCATCTGCCAGCATGCGAGGACCAACGTGATGGGGATAATAGCCAGCGTCCTGGTGAGCTTGACTACCGTAGCGCTCTCGAGCACATTGGCGCCGGGATGCATACTGTCCCAGGCGCTCGCCGCAGCCGTTACAGACGAGGTGTCGTTGATAGCGGTACCGGCAAACAGGCCAAAGCCCTCGTTGGTCAGCCCAAGCATGCCTCCAAGCGTTGGAAACACGAGCGCCGCGATAACGTTAAACAGGAAGATGACCGAAATAGCCTGGGCAATCTCGCGATCGTCGGCATCGATGACGGGCGCGGTCGCGGCGATGGCGGAACCGCCGCAAATCGACGAACCCACACCCACAAGCGTCGCGATCTTGCCCGGCACGTTCATAACGCGGCAGAGCACAAAAGCGATGATGAGCGAGGTCAAGATCGTAGCCACGATAATCGGCAACGACTGGGCGCCTTTGGACAGAATCTGCGAGAGGTTCATGCCAAAGCCAAGCAGGATAACCGCGTACTGCAAGACTTTTTTAGACGTATAGGTGACGCCGGCGGCGAGCTGTTCGCGACGATTCTTGGGAAAGACGAGCGCCAGAACCATGCCAAAGAGGATGGCAAATACCGGCCCACCGACCACCTCAATCTGTTTGCCGAGCAACGACGCAGGGATGGCGATGATCAGGCAGAACAAGACACCCTTCCAGCGCTCGCGTACGATATTTACCAGTTGCATACGGGATTCCTTCTTTCTATTTCACGTTTGCGACGGCTTATGATACGGCAACATCGAGCACAGCCATACGCAAAAACAGACTAAGATGCCGCAATAGTTCTCGGGCAACAACCGAATTACCCAGCGCGGAGAGCTGATTCGCGGCATAATTAACAACTGACATATGAGTGTGATAGAACAGTTGCGAGGCACTATGGAAGAATCGATGCACGTCGGCGAGCAGGAAACGAGCCTACAGGACCAGTCCTACCACACCATTCGACGCAAAATAGTCTACCTGGACTACAAGCCGGGCGAAAAGCTGGGCGTCAAGCAGCTTTGTGACGACCTAGATATGGGGCGCACCCCTGTGCGCGAGGCACTGGTGCGTCTGGCGCAAGAGGGCTTAGTGCGCACCGTGCCCCAAAGCGGCACCTATGTCTCGCCCATCAACCTCACCCTTGCCGAGAGTGCCTGCTACATTCGCGAACACCTGGAAAAGCAGGTGATTGTGGAGTGCTGCGCCCGTGCCACCTCGGTAGCCATCGAGCAGCTCGACCGAGCCATCGCGCTGCAGGAAAAAGCCATGGCCGAAGAGGACCGCATCGGCTTCTTTTTAAGCGACAACCTCATGCACCGCATGATCTTTAGCATCGCGTGCCGCAGCACCGTGTGGTCGTGGCTCGAGGCGACCAATGCCGACCTGGAGCGCTTCCGCTGGCTGCGCGCCGCTACGCAGGCGCTCGACAATCAGGAGATTGTTAACGAGCACAAGCAAATCCGCCGCGCCATCGCCGGTCGCGATCCTATCGAGGCAAGCTTTTTGGTCAGCAAGCACCTGCATATGATGTTCCGCAACCAGACCGAAGTCCTGGACCAATATCCCGAGTACTTCGAGACCAGCAAGCTCCGCTAACCTGCCAAAAAGGGACAGGTTTATTTTGGCAGGTTTTATCTGGGCAAATGCAACAAGGCCCAGCTCCGCTGCAACGAAGCCGGGCCTTAGTTGTTAGGACGTAGGAACTCGATTACTCTACTGTGACACTCTTGGCCAGGTTGCGGGGCTGGTCAACGTCGCAACCGCGCAGGATGGCAACCTCGCGGGCGAGCAGCTGCAGCGGAACGCTCGCCGTGATGGGACTGAATACGTCACGGACGGCCGGCACGCGAATGATGCAGTCGGCGATCTTGTTGATTTCCTCGTCGCCCTCGGTAGCAACGACGATGACCTTGGCGCCGCGCGCCTTGCACTCCATGAGGTTCGACACCGTCTTGTCGTATGTTGCGCTTTTGGTTGCAACCGCGATGACGGGAAAACCCGGGTCGATCAGCGCGATAGGGCCGTGCTTCATCTCGCCGGCAGCATATGCCTCGGCATGCAGGTAGCTGACCTCCTTGAGCTTGAGCGCGCCCTCATAGGAAATGGCGGCGCCCATGCCGCGACCCACGAACAGTGCAGACTGCGCGTCCTTGCAGACAAGCGCGGCCTCGTGCACGGCCTCGGTCTGCGTATCCAGGATCCACTGGATCTGCTCGGCCGTATCGGAAAGCTCGCGGAACAGCATGCGCGCCTGCTTGGTGGTCAGACGGTACTTAACCTGCGCCAGCAGCAGGGCCAAAAGCGTAAGGCTCACGACCTGACCGATGAAGCTCTTGGTCGAGGCAACTGCAATCTCCTTGTTAGCCTTGGTGTAGATAACGCCGTCGCTCTCGCGCGCCACCGGGCTGCCCAGCACGTTGGTGATGCCAAAGACCTTGGCGCCCTTGATGCGCGCATCGCGAATGGCGGCAAGGGTGTCGGCCGTCTCGCCCGACTGGGACACGGCCACGACAAGCGTCGTCGGCGTGATGATGGGGTTGCGATAGCGGAACTCGCTTGCCGCCTCGACCTCGGTAGGAATACGAGCCCAACCCTCAATAAGGTTCTTGGCGATAAGTCCGGCATGGTAGCTGGTGCCGCAGGCAATCACATACACGCGGTCGATATCGTTGAGCTCCTCGAGCGAAAGGCCCAGCTCGTCGATATCGAGCTCACCGGCGGGAGTCATGCGGCCCACCAGGGTATCACGCACGACGCGAGGCTGCTCATGGATCTCCTTGAGCATGAAGTCGGGATAACCGCCCTTTTCGGCCATATCCAGGTCCCAGTCGATATGGGTAAGCTTGGGCTCAATCACGTTGCCAGCCTCGTCGGTATACTCGACGCCTGCGGGCGTAAGCTTGGCAAACTGACCGTCTTCGAGCACCACGACATCGCGGGTGGCATCGATAAGCGCAATCACGTCGGAGGCAACGTAGGAGCCGGTTTCGCCGACACCGACCACAATCGGGGAGTCCTTGCGGGCCACGGCGATCACGCCGGGCTCATCGGCAGAAACGGCGGCCAAACCATAGGCGCCCACCACGTGGGTGCAGGCCTCGCGCACAGAAGCCATCAGGTCGTGTGTCTCGGCATAGGCCTCTTCGATCAAGTGCGCAAAGACCTCGGTGTCGGTCTCGCTCTTAAAGTGATGGCCGCGGCCCTCCAGCTCCTCACGCAGCTCGGCGAAGTTCTCGATGATGCCGTTGTGGACGATGGCGATGCGACCGTCGCAGCTGGTGTGGGGATGGGCGTTGACAACGGAGGGCTTGCCGTGGGTAGCCCAGCGGGTGTGGCCGATGCCGCAGGTGGCGTCGCTGTCGACATTGGTAAGTTCGCTCTCCAGGCCCGCGACCTTGCCCACGCGGCGAATGACGTCGAGGTGAGCCGCCGTGCCCTCGCCCACCTCGAGCGCGACGCCCGAGGAGTCATAGCCGCGATATTCCATGCGCTTAAGGCCCGTGACAAGGATGTTCTTTGCAATATCAGAGCCGGTGTAGCCGACAATTCCGCACATAGGATAAATCCCTTCGCTCGCGTGACTGTAAAACGTCCACGCACAAGGGGCGCTGAGACGTATAACGTTCGAGTATTGTACTCACGCAAGCGCAAGCTGATATACCAGAAGTGGTATCTCAACTTAGATACCACCCGATGCACACACGTTCGGCCGGTCCAAACCGCCACAAAGGTGCCTGTCCCCTTCGTGGTGGTCGCGTTGGCAATA
The DNA here is from genome assembly GCF_052065455.1 of Collinsella sp. HCP28S3_E9. Taxonomy (NCBI): domain Bacteria; kingdom Bacillati; phylum Actinomycetota; class Coriobacteriia; order Coriobacteriales; family Coriobacteriaceae; genus Collinsella; species Collinsella sp. HCP28S3_E9. Next base: position 29,908 of record NZ_JBQHTZ010000010.1, on the reverse strand, counting down.
GCGTTTCCCCAGATAAAACCTGCCAAAATAAACCTGTCCCTAATTGGCAGGTTTTGACACCCTAGGGGCGGGCGATGCTACAATCTGGCTTGTACTTGAAACGCATCAAAGGGGCCGCTATGGCAAAGGTAAAAATCAGCGACGTCGCGCGCGAGGCAGGGGTCTCGCTGGGCACGGTATCCAACGCGCTCAACCATCCCGAAAAGCTGCGCCCCGAGACCCTCAAAATCATCAACGAGACCATCAATCGCCTTGGCTACCTGCCCAACCAAAGCGCCCGCCAGCTCGCAGGAGGCACCACTAAGTCCTTTGGCCTGGTCCTCCCCCGTCTCGACCACGGCTTCTCGCTCCAAATTGCCAGCGGTGCCCATAACGAGGCCCGCAAGCACGGTTACGACCTGCTTATCGCCAACGCCGATAACGACGATATTCTCGAAGACCATTACCTGCGCTACTTTATGGGCACGCAGATGTCCGGCGTCATGGTTCAGCCCATGGCATCCCCCGATTGGCACCCCGCCATGACCATGATGCCCGTGCCGATTGTCCATCTGGACATCCACTGTTCCGAGCCCGGTTACTACGTGGCCGCCGATAACGAGGCACAGGGGCGCATTATCGCCGAGCTCGCCATTGCCCGCGGCGCACGCCATATCACCGTTGTGGGCAGAGCGGCATTTATGCAGCTCACCCTGCGCGTGCTTGGCATTCACAAGGCCCTCGCCCTTCATCCCGACATCAAAATTGAGGTCATTGACGCCGGAGAATGGAATACCGCAGCCGACGGCTACAGTATCGGCACTCAAATTGCCGAGCGTTCCACCGATGAGCGTCCGGATTTTGTCATCGGCCTAACCGACGTATTGGCCTCGGGTGTTATCTCGGCGTTGATCGACAAAGGCATCTCCGTCCCCAAGCAGGTTCGCGTGGCCGGCTGCGACGGCAACCCGCTTGCATGGAGCGGGTCGGTCCCGCTCACCACCGTGGCACCGCCGGGTTACGAAATTGGCCGCAAGGGCGTGCAGCTGCTCGTGGAGCAAATCGAGAACAAGGCGCCGACAAAAACCAAACGCGTCCGTATCGGCTCCGCCGCACGCACCGTCACCGAGGTCACAGCCGCCGAGGACATCAACCGTCAGGAACTCGTGCGGCCGTTCCTCTTAGAGCGCGCCAGTACCCAGGCGAGCAGCCAAGCCGAAGCCACCGCCATCAACCTGGGCGCGTATCTATAGCACGTCGACCAGTATGCCAAAACGCAGCTTAAGCAAAAGAGGCCCGGCCATTGCCGGACCCCTTATGCTTAAGCGTAAATGTGGGCAATTGCCCGTTTCAACGCCGCAGCTGTCTAGCGCACAGCCTTGACCGCCGCCGTCAGGTCGAACAGCGTATCGAGCACGGCCTCGCAGCCATCCACCACGTCCTGCGGCAGCGGCACAATGTCGGGGACGGCAAAGACATGGCAGCCGGCCGTGATGCCAGAGACGCAGCCGTTGCGCGAATCCTCGACCACAGCGCATTCCTCGGGGGCAAAGCCCGCGCGCTCGCAGGCAAGCAGATACATCTCGGGGTCGGGCTTGCCGTGCACGACGTCCTCGCCGCAGGTCACCGTCTCAAACTTGTCAAAAAGACCGACCATCTTAAGGTTGCGCTCGGCCGTAACGAGGCGCGACGACGTCGCTAGACCCACGTGATAGCCCGCCGCTAGCAGCTCGTCTAGGCACTCAGCGGCGCCGGCCTTAAGCTCCAAATCGGTCTTGACCATCTCGTCGCGAATCTCCTTGTGGCGAACATAGATCGCCTCGGTGGTTTCATGGCTGCCGTAATGCTTATCAAGGATGTCCATGACATCGGGCAGCGTGCGGCCGATAAACTGATGGATCAGCGCATCATCAATCGCGACCCCCAGCTCGGCAGCGCCCGCCTTCCATGCCTTGATGCCCAAACGCTCGGTATCGACCAGCGTTCCGTCCATGTCAAAAATTACAGTCTTGATCATATCGGTCCCCTCACCGGATTGCATTACGGCCACTCTAGCTTACTTTACAAACTTGTATATGACGTATATAGCATATTGCACTATCGTTACATAGGCAGAAGTCATATGACGAGCAGTCCGATAGGATTATAGTTTTCGACCGAGTACTCAATGGTAAGGATTGTTTTATGCTTTCAGACACTACCGCACCTGCAAAGGAGCTTCAGGACAAACTCGCGGCGCTCGAACAGCTGCTTTTGGCATACGGACGCGTCGCCATCGGCTTTTCCGGTGGCGTCGACAGCAGCTTTTTGGCCGCGGTCTGCGCCCGCATCATGCCTGCCAGCACGCTTCTCGTTCACCTCACCACGCCGCTCATCGGCACGCCCGAACAGACCTCGTTTGAGCGATCCGTTGACAGGCAAACCAATGAGGGACCGCATTTTAAGCTCCCCGTGCTCAATCTTTCGGTCGATCAGCTGCAGCTCCCCCAAGTAGCCTGCAACGACGCCAACCGTTGCTACCACTGCAAACACGCCGGCTTTACCGCCATCGTCAACCACGCTAAGTCGCTCGGCTTTCCCACCGTCATCGATGGCAGCAATGCAAGCGATCGCGGTGACTACCGTCCCGGCATGCGTGCTGCCATAGAGCTCGGCGTACGCTCCCCTCTTATGGAGGTCGGCTTTACCAAGGACGAAGAGCGCGAGTTGTTGCGCGCATGGGGCTATCCCGTTTGGAACCTGCCGGCGGGAGCCTGTCTTGCCACGCGCGTCCCCACAGGCGAGGAGCTTACGCACGAGAAGATCGATTTAATCCGCGCCTGCGAGGACTACCTGCACAATCTTGGTCTGGCGCAGGTTCGCGCGCGCTTGGTCGGCGGCTGCATGCGTATCGAGGCCGCACCCTCAGATGTCGCCAAGATTGCCGCCCTCGGCGGTGCTACCGTCAATGCCGAGGGCAAGACCCCGCTGCCCGTCGCCATCGAGTCCGCGCTGCGCGAACTGGGCTGCAGCCACATCTCCCCCGAAGTCACCCCCTACATCCACGGCAACATGAATCAGTAACCTGCCAAAAAGGGACAGGTTTATTTTGGCAGGTTTTATCTGGGGAAACACAAACAGGGCCGCGACACCTCTATGGCGTCGCGGCCCAGGACATCTATGCCAGTACGTATTGATAAGTGTCTCCCATGGGCACAAAGGTGACCGGCAAGTCTGCACCAGCGTCTCCGAGCGCAGCGGGCAACCATGTCGACATGTATTCCATGCCCGGCTCTTCGCCGTTAAAGTGACCCATATGGATGGCACATTTCCCCTGACCGAGCATTGCGGCGTCGCGGATGTATTCACTCACCGTAAAGTCGATAAGCTCCATCGCCAAAATGCAATCGATGTCATCAGAGTCGATATGGGCAATCTCGTCGTTATCTCGGCCCATAATATGCATCGGAATCTCGACGTTACCCACCAAGGCATCGCCGTCGCCGATCAGGCGCGTTCCATTAAGACCGAGCTTGAGGACAAGCATTTTCGCCAAATCGCGCGCCGGCATTGGATCAATCCGATAACTCATAAACGACCCATCCGTCGCATATTCGAGCCAGCCCATTTTTGCTGCGAATCCGTAAAAGATGCCGTCGACCATCGAGCCGTCCGAGGCGAGCGGAACGCCCGAGTGGATATAGTCATGGCAACGCCAGACCGCTCCACCCCAATCGTCAAGCAAGGCGCACTTTGCCTCAAAGGTCTCGTTCCCCGCGACCACCTCACGGCTGTCTCCGTGGTTCCAGAACAGCGCCTCGTGCGGAACAATCAGGTTGGCGCCAAGCTCCTTGGCACGGCGAATTACCTCCGCCGTAGCCCAAATGCATGTAACGATTCCGGTACATTGCTGATCGATGTTGCCGTAAAGCACCCGATCGCGCGTCGTCGCAAGCTCGATGGGCTTACCGGTAAAAGCATCGATGCCGCCGCAATAGTCCTGGATAGCTTGAATAGCCTCACTGATAAGCATATGTAACAACCCCTTCGACATAATATGCAGGGCGGCAGCAAACATACCGCCCTGCGGAATCATCTATAGGCGGCATTTTTTGAGCTGAACCACCTATATGCGACCGCTTTTCTAGCGCTCGGAAATCGGACCGTTCTCAAGCTCATCCTCACTAAAGCCAAAGAACCAGGCAACGGCAAAGCTTACGATAAAGCCAGCTGCCGAAGCGATGGCGGCACAGATCAGGTTCTCATTGCCACCGCCGACAAACGTCATAATATTAAGCACGTTTGAAGCAGCACCAGCAAGATAGGCATTCACATGCAGAGCGATCGACCCGGCACCGGCGACAAATGAACCCGCCATGCAGGCAATGAACAGCTTACGATAGCGGAACAGCATGCCATAGATGAACGGCTCGCCGACGCCTCCAATGAGCTGGGCGACAAGATAGCCGGCACATTGTCTCTTTTCCTCCTTGTTACGGAGTTTGAGCCATGTCGCAATCTCCACTCCATAGGCAGCCCACAGCGCAACCGTAGCAGCGACCATAATAAAGCTGTCAGAGCCCGTCGACATGAAGTTTGCAATGGCAATCATAATGACCGCGACATGCATGCCCGTAATGACCATGGGCAACCAAATTGCTGCAAGCAAGCCGCCACCAATAATCGCCGCGATGCCACCCTCGGCGCCGAGGAACCCAAAGATTGCAGCCAGGCCGTTGCCGCACAAAGAGCCAAGAGGGGCAAGCAGGCAAAGCGCAAAGGGGACAGTCAGAGCAAGCGTGCAAAGCGGCGTAAACACCGTAGTAAGCGAATCAGGCATATGCTTGCGCAGGAACTTTTCGAAGACGGACATCAAGGCCACTGTGAGCAGAACGGGAATGACCGTCTGTGCATAGTTTTCAGGCACGCAGGGGATGCCGTAGACGCTAAAGGCTTTTCCCTCGGCTGCCATTTGCATAAACGTCGGTTCGATAAGCACACCGCCCATAAAAGCACCGTACATAGGCGTGGCGCCAATGTTCTTGGCGGCCGAAAAGCCCAAGAAGACTGGTATAAAGTAGAACGTCACGTTGTAGAGCATATTGAGCAGGATATATAGATCGCTCGTATCCGCAATGAGATTGAGCATCGTTGGCCCGAGTACGACGGCAACGGTTTTGAACATGCCCGAAGCGAGCAGCAATGGAATCATCGGAACCATGGAGCCCGAGAGGTAGTTAAGAATCGCATTGCCAACGGCTGCCGGAGTAAGCGGTGTTTTGACTCCACTTGCGTCGAGGTTCTCGTCGATACTCTCCTGCTTGGCCAAGCCGCTCATCGTGATGAGCTCGTCATATACCTTAGGCACGTTCTGCCCAATAATCACCTGGAACTGCCCGCCAGATATTTGAGCGCCGATGACGCCGTTTATTTTTTTAACAGCGTTAATATCGGGCAATTCCATATCCTTAAGGTTAAAACGCAGGCGCGTCATGCAGTGGGCTGCAAAGGTGATGTTGTCTTTGCCACCCAGCGCCTCGAGCACATCGGCTGCGATCTTCTTATTGTCAGCCATATCATCTTCCCTTTCGAACGATCCGGTTCCTTCCTCGCTGCGCGCGCGAGGAGACAAAGCGGACGGTGGCCTGCCGCCCACATGGAAATATTCGATTGTTGAGGGAAACGGCGTAAAGACAAAAAGCTCCAAAACGAGACATCGACAGGTCGCCCTGTCTTTACGTCACGCTTCGGAAGCTCAGCTCTCGAATAACACCTTATGTCGCGCCAAGGTTATCAGCTCCGCCATGAGGACGGCAGCCTCACGATGTTCAGAATACCGCGAACGGTAGATTTTCATCCTTAAGCGGTAAAGAAGCCATCTATTCGACCGTTAAGGACCCGTCTCTCATATTGCCGGCATAGACCCGATTGACATGAAGCATAAGGTACACCTTCTCTTCGGGCACGACGGAAGCTTGATAGGTCTCCTCAATGAGTCTGGCCATCTTCTCGACGCAAGCCGCCACGGCCGGATGCTCATCACAGAGGGGCTGATAGAGTGCCGCATTGTCGGTATTGAGCGGCTCACCGGTGCGAACACGCTCCAGCAAATATCTCACATGGGTGTCATAACGCGCATAGTCGAAGGCATCACGATCAACAGAGATATCCAGGTCTTTCTCAATAATCGTTACGAGTTTCTCAATCAGGCGCTCCTCGCGGCGCACGTCATTTGACTTTGCTTTGCTCGAACTTGCCATCACGCTGTTAACGATGCAGAGTGCGATACCTGCCCTCTCCCCGCGCGGCATAAACACGCCGAATTCGCGTTCTATGCCAGCGTGGGCGAACGTGGCGATTTTGAATTCAACGGGATATTGCTGCTGCACGTCGCAAGAAAGCGGCATCTGAACATACATGTGCTCACGACAGCGCTTAATGGCAAAGCTAATGTGATCGGCAAGCGTAAAAGGAAGGTTCGCCGACAACTCGCGCGAAATGTTGGCGCGCGCGACATCGGCAATCTGCGCACTAAATTCCATTACCTTGGGATCGATCTCGTTAAGAAGTGGCAGGTAGCGTGCATCAACGTTGTAAAACGTGCGCTCAATCTGCGCAAGTGAAACCTCATCGGGGCCGTCAGGGAAACCAATGCCTTTCCCCAGCGCCACAAGCTCGGTTCCCTTATCGTTGACAAGCAAGGCGGCATTGTGATTGATACGCTTAACGATCCTCATGATGCCTCCGAAAATAGGCGCAGCCGAAGGGCAAGCGCAATGAATTCCAGTTAAGATGGTTCGCCTCGATTATTCCACGCAACGTCACGCGAGACAAGCAAACCCGAGCCCCACAACCTGCCAAAAAGGGACAGGTTTATTTTGGCAGGTTTTATCTGGGGAAACGCAAACAGGGCCGCGACACCTCTATGGCGTCGCGGCCCTTTTCCTTGGAGAAGGATCGATTGATTGAACGGGATGACCGTTCTAGTCTTCGAGTCCGCTATTGATGAGCTCCGCAATCTCAACGGGATCGGTGCTCGCGCGCACCTTGTCACGGAAGCCGGCGTCCATCAGCATCACGGCAGCCTTGGAGAGCAAGCGCAGATGCGTGGTTCCAGCCTCGCCGGCAGGCACGTACAGCGCGAGCGCAACATCGACGGGCACCCCATCGAAGCTCGGCCATTCAACGGGCTCGGCCAGTTTAAGCACGGCAACGCCCGGCGTGTGGATCGCGTCGCTTTTGGCATGCGGAACGGCAAAACCGGCGACAAGGCCGGTCTCGGCCTCGTTCTCGCGAGCAATAAAGGCAGCCTCTACGGCAGATGCGTCATCGGCAAAACCGAGCTCGATGGCCTGCTCGGACAAATAATGCAGGGCGTCCTCGCGCGAGGCGGCGGTATACCCGATCGTCACTTGGTTGGCAGATACAAATCCCATGGAAACCTTCCTTACAACACAGACCTGACCGCAGCTTCGATACCGTCGGCGTCCAAACCGTACTCGTGCAGCAAATCGACCGCAGGGCCGGACTCGCCATACACATCGCGCACGCCGACGCGTCGCATCGGCACCGGATGCTGTTCCGCGAGTACCGAGGCCACGGCCTCGCCAAGACCGCCGATAATCGAGTGCTCCTCGGCGGTGACCACGCGACCGGTCTTCTTGGCGCTGGCAACCACCAGACGCTCATCAAGCGGCTTGATCGTGTGCATGTTGATGACCTCGGCGTCAATACCATCGGCAGCGAGCGCCTCGGCAGCTTCAAGCGCCTCGGCAACCATGAGGCCACAAGCGATGATGGTCACATCGGACCCCTCGCGCACGACCACGCCGCGACCAATCTTGAACTCATAGTCCTCGCGGTCGTTGATGACCGGTGTTGCCAGGCGGCCGAAACGCATGTAGACCGGCCCCTCAAATTCATACGCGGCGCGCACGCAAGCGCGAGCCTCGATGTCATCGGCGGGAACGATCACCGTCATACCCGGGATCGTGCGCATGAGCGCGATATCCTCGCAGCACTGATGCGTGGCGCCGTCTTCGCCGACCGAGATACCCGCATGTGTGGCGCCGATTTTGACGTTGAGGTGCGGATAGCCGATGGAATTACGAACTTGCTCGTACGCGCGGCCGGCGGCGAACATGGCAAAGGTGCTCGCAAAGGCGACGTGGCCCGTGGTTGCAATGCCGGCGGCAAGCCCCATCAAGTTGCTCTCGGCAATGCCGGCGTCGTAGAAGCGCTCAGGGTGCGCAGCCTTAAACTTGCCGGTCTGTGTGGCGGCGGCCAGGTCGGCATCGAGAACCACAAAGTCATCGTGCTCATTGCCCAGCTCGACAAGTGCCTCGCCATAGCTAACGCGCGTGGCGACTTTCTTGACGTCTGCCATTAGAGCTCCTCCCCTGCTGCTGCGAGCTCGGCCATGGCCTGCTCAAACTGTTCATCGTTGGGTGCCTTGCCGTGCCAGCCCACCTGGTTTTCCATAAAGGAAACGCCCTTGCCCTTCACCGTCTTGGCGATAATGGCCACAGGCGAGGCACTCACTTTGCGAGCCTCGGCAAAGGCCGCGGCAATCTGCGCCATGTCGTTACCGTCGGCGAGCTCAATCACATGCCACTTAAAGGCACGGAACTTGTCGGCAAGCGGCATAGCCGAGTTAACTTCGTCGATACTGCCGTCAATTTGCAGGCCATTGTGATCGACGATAGCGACGAGGTTATCCAGGTCGTGGTTGCCGGCGAACATGGCCGCCTCCCACACCTGCCCCTCCTCGCACTCGCCGTCGCCCAGCAGCGTGTAGACGCGGTAGCTGTCACCCCAGTGCTTTGCAGCGAGTGCCATTCCAACCGCGGCGGAGATACCCTGACCGAGCGATCCGGTAGACATGTCAACGCCCGGCGTGTCATTCATATTGGGATGGCCCTGCAGGCGGCTGCCGATATGACGGAGCGTCTCGAGCTCCTCCTTGGGAAAGAACCCGCGCTCGGCGAGCACGGCATAGAGTGCCGGAGCGCAATGTCCCTTGGAGAGCACAAAGCGGTCGCGCTCGGCGCGGCTCGGATTCGCCGGGTCGACATCCATTTCCTCAAAGTAGAGGTAGGTCATAATGTCGGCGGCGCCAAGCGACCCTCCCGGATGCCCCGACTTGGCGGCATGGACGCCCGTGACAATACCGCGGCGAACCTCATTGGCAATCTTGGCCAGTTCCTGATCGGTCATGGAGTTTCCTCTCTTGAGCACGCCGGCCCGGCATAACAAATGCTGGGCCGGCAGAACCATCGTTACTGTGCCTCGACGACCTTTTTCCAGTCGGCCTCGAACGAGGCAAGGCCCTGGTCGGTCAGCGGGTGATGCAGGCATTTCTTAAGAGCGGCCATGGGGACGGTCGCAATATCGGCACCGAGTAGCGCCGCCTGGGTCACGTGATTGGGCGTGCGGACGGATGCGGTGATGATCTCGACGGTGTCGTCGACGTTCTTACCGGTCCAGTCATAGTTCTTGATGCAGGTCACAACGTTGTCGAGCTGCGAGATACCGTCCTCGGCGATGTCATCGAAGCGTCCCACAAACGGGCTGATGTAGCGGGCGCCGGCGTTGGCGGCCATCAAGGCCTGCGTCGGCGAGAAGACGAGCGTCATGTTGACGCGCACGCCCGCATCGGCCAGCGCGCGGCAGGTGGCGAGGCCGGCCTCGCAGACGGGGAGCTTAACCACAATGTTGGGAGCCAGGGCGGCAAGACGCTTGCCCTCCTCGATCATGCCCTCGGCAGTAGTCGCGGTAGACTCGGCAGACACGGGCAGACCCTCGCAGAGCTCGGCAATCTTGAGCATATGGGGCTCAAAGTCGGCGAGCTTACCGCCGGTCTTGGCGTACAGGGACGGATTGGTGGTGACGCCGGCAAGGCAGCCCCAGCTCTTGGCCTCGGCGATCTCGTCAAGGTTGGCGGTATCGATAAAGAACTTCATGGTACAAACTCCTTCGAAGGAATCCAAACTCAAAAAATAGGACAAAGGGGATGTCCCTTTGTCCTATGTGCCGGGCCTGCAGCTGGGACATGCCCCAGGCCCGGCGTCGTGTAGGAAAAGCTACTTAGTCCTCGAGAGCCTTCTCGATGCGGCTCGTGACGCCCTTGAGGTTAAGACCGACGACGTACTGCTTAATCGGGCGCTTGATGTGCTCGATCACAAAGCGCTTGCCGTCGATGTCCTGGGCAGCGAGGTTGCGATAGAGCTTCTCGACCTGCTCCTTGACCTCGGGATCGTTGAACGCGTAGTGGCCGGAGACATCCAGAATCTTCAGGCTGAGCTCGTCGTCGGCCAGAATGTCGTCAACCTGCAGGTTGACATCATCGCCGGTCATCCACTTGCGCCAGCGCTCGGTCTTGATAGCCTTGACCAGCAGCGTGTGATACAGATCGGAGGGATCGTCGCACAGGCCGTTGTCGACCAGAATCTGCTCGGTAGCGCAGAGCTTGAGGTAGGCGCGGGTCTCCTCGGTGCCGTACTGAGGGGCGACATTGGAAGCCGTCACGTGAGCCGGAATGTGCTCGAGCAGCGTCGCGTCGTCCAGGTAGTCGGCGTTGTGCTCCTTCAGGCCCACGCCGTAGCGCTTTGCCATGTCGGCGAGCTCGCGGGCGTTCTTAAAGTTGTAATGGCCAACCTGCTCAGTCCAACGGGTAAGCGTGCCGGTCTGGCCGACGATAAAGGTGGGCATGGGGCAGCCGCGCTTCTCGAGCTCGGGCTGCAGCTGAGAAATGAACTCCTCGTACTTATCGGTAGAGGTCAAGCCGCCATTGGTCTCCTCGGTACCGACCTCATAGGCGACCTCGGGCAGGTTATGCTCGCGACGGTACTGCTCAAGGTAGTCGATAAGATCGATCGTGCGGCGAAGCACCACGTCGAGCGGAATAACCTTGCCGATCTGATAGGGATCCTTGGTGGGGTCGACCATCAGCAGGTCAAAGCCCGCCTCCATGTCGGCGACGAAGGACTTGCGGGCGAGCTCCATGGCCTCGTCCTCGGGCAGGTGGGCGTTACGCTCCTCGTCACGCTGCCACGGACCGCCGTGATCGCGGCACAGGTAGTACGGGCCGGTGTAACCCACCTCGTCGGCAACCTTCTTGATGTCGGCGGCAAAGCGCTTCTGGTCCCAACCGTTGACGTAGCCGGCGCCCATCTCGTCCATATCGACCTGGTTGCGGCTGGCGATAAACATGGGCGGGAAATCCTCGTCCTTGGCAAGCTCGAACACGGCCTGAATCAGGTTGGGGCTCATGGGGCCAATGCCGACCATGGTTGCGTGATCGCCGCTATCCTGCAGCTTGAGCATGCCCTGAACGGCCTGGCGGATGGTGAGGTTGGACATTTTGTTCTCCTTCTCCAGAGGATTTTTGACAAAAGTTCCCTGGGACCCAGATGCGGGCCCTATCAGTACGGATGGATTTTGTTGTGTAGGGGCGGTTGTGCGGAGTCAAATCCATCCCTCCGCACAACCGGAGTCCTTAAAGGTTTACTTGGCCTGCTTATCGAGCGTGGGCTTCATGGCAATCAGGATTGCAGCGGCGACCACGGAGCCAATCACGATGTCCAGGCAGAACAGCGCGACATTGTTGGTGGCAAGGGCGACAATAAAGCCACCGTGCGGGACGTAGCAGTCGATACCCTGGAAGGCGGCAAGCGCCGCACCCACGGCAGAACCGATGCAGATGCCGGGAAGGGTGTGACCGAGATCCTTGACCGCGAAGGGGATAGCGCCCTCGGTAATACCGATGCAGCCCATAAACAGTGCGGAGATACCCATCTGACGGTCAGCGTCATCGAACTTGTTCTTGGCGATGAGCGCAGCGAGGCCGCAAGCAATCGGGGGAATGGCGACAGCGACGCGGAACATACCGTTGGGGCCGTAGATGCCGGTTTTATTATGTAATGGCTTAGTGTTATTGAAGACTTATTTACTCACTGTAATCATGTTAGCACACCGACCAAGGGTTTCTATGAGTCCTTATTTGTTTGTCCGTGCTAGATATTTGACGGTGACTTTGATGGGACTTTCATCTTGGTGTCGAACTCCACGACTCTGTCATCACCTTTAAGCCACTTGCAACCACAGGATAACAATAGTCGCTGTCATCACGAGCAAACCGCTTGCGTCCACCCTTTGGCAATAGTCGCTGTCGTCACGAGCAAGCCGCTTGCGACTACCCACGCGGAGTTAAACAATAATTGCAAACTGAAGCTGCAAATCCACCCGACAAGGCTCTTTTATAAAACCCATTGTTTAGACGACCAGCAATCTCATCAGGCTCTCACCTTGAATAGTTTCCCAGCCAATCTGCGTGACTGCCTCCGACAGCTGTCTATCATGCGTAACCAACAGTAACGCGCCAGAGAAACCGCTCAGCATCTCCTGCAGCGCCTCAATAGAACCCACATCAAGATGATTCGTCGGCTCGTCGAGTACGAGGAGGTTGGGATTCGTAACAAGCTGTTCAGCAAGCATGAGTTTGCGGAGTTCGCCAGGACTCAAATCGTCGCCATCGAGCAGTTTGTCAGGGTCGGAGTTCAACCGCGCCACGATGGAGAGGATGCGACCTTTCGTCTCCTGGTCCTGGTCTCGGAGATGCCTCAGTGCTCGCTCGCGTTCCTCTGGCCCGACGTCCTGGGGAACGTACGCAACTTTGACATTATCAGGAACAGATTCGATGACGCTTCGTACCACCAGGCTCTTTCCCGTTCCGTTCGCACCGGTCAACACCACGTGATCCGTTGGCGAGATCCAGAGCTCCGGCACATCTATCGAGAACTCGCCAGCAGACAGTCGCGATGCCTCCAAGTGCGCCACGCAACTTGAGCGCGCAGCGACGCCGAACTCGCCGATACGATGGTCGTATCTTTTCGAGACGGTTTTCTCAGAAAGCTCTGCCTCGGCCTTTGCGAGCCGCCCGCTCATTTTGGACGAGAGCTTCCCTGCAACGCCGTCCTTTCCAGAGACTATGGCGCGTCCGATCTTCTCCCGAGCGTCGCTGTCTTTTTTGCTCAAGCCGCGCTTGCTTCGCTTGCCCTTCTGACGTGCCGCCTCTTCGCTCCTGCGCTGGGCTTCTGCCTTCAGGCGCTTAGCTTCACGAGAGGCTTGCTCGCGATCCCTCATCGCAGAGGCGCGTTCGCTCGCCGCCTGGTCGCTTGCCTTCGAGTACCCGCCGGGGCGCATGGTCCAACGCGCGCCCTCGCACATGAGGCTCTGGCCCACAAGGCCATCGAGCAGATCCCTATCGTGCGAGATGAGGATGCCGATGCCGCTGAAGGAGGCCAGCGCCTCCTTCACGATGTCGCGCGTGGCGGCATCGAGGTCGTTGGTCGGCTCATCCATGATGAGGACATCTGGCTGTGCATAGAGGGCGCACGCGATCTGGAACCGCTTCTGCTGACCGCCCGAGAGCGTGTCGTAGCGCCAGAACCAGTCGTCTTCGATGCGGAGCAGCGCCCTTGCCCGTTGCGCCTCCTTGCCCCAATCCGATGCGAGATCAAAGAGCTTGTCTGGCTCTTGGGTCGAGTCTTGCTCGCAATACGACGCGAACAGATTCGGGCTCACCGTCCCGGAATCGGGTGTAATAACGCGGGCGGCGATACGGGCGAGCGTGCTCTTCCCGCATCCGTTGTCGCCGATGATGCCCGTCCATCCCGATGGGAACGTGGCGCTGACGTCTTCGATGGCTGGCGATGCCGTACCGGGGTAGGTATAGCTGATGTGAGTGAGATTCAGTTGCATGGCGAGCTCCTTTGAGAGGAGGTCGCGCAGGGGCCAGGCACGCGATGTATGGATTTGGAACGAGAAGGCACTGAAGCGATGCGGCACCCTGAAGCGCGACCGGATGTACAGAATGGTCGTATGGGGTACCCGAAACGGGCATCGCTAGTTCTTCATCTAACCTGACCTAACTCGAAGCGGCGCTTGCCAAAGGCCCCGCTGGATGATTGATATCTAGGATTATAGCATGGTAATCAGGTGGCAACTCGCCGGCGCGCCCTTGGCTCGTCGCTTCACCCAAGTGCTGATTGGTGCTGAGAGCGGAGAGACTGCGTGGCACTGCTCCCTCTAGCTGGCGCCTGATGCTGGAAAGCATCACACAGAAACGCCTGCCCTTCCCGCAACCCGCCAGAGCATGGCCGAAGGCGGCGGTTGGCACTGCAGCCCCCTCCCGTGTTATCTTTATTGAAGATAATTAAGAAGGTGGTGCACGATGTGCAGAACATACCCGGGAACGGAAACGAAACACAGAACCAACTCATAACAGCGACGCAGCAGCCCTCGAGTCCCGTGGCCCTGAGCGCAGACGTCGAGATGCTGCTCGAGCGCTTTTTAGTCGAGGCCGAGCTGGCCGAGACCACGAAGGAGACCTACCGCAGGACCCTGAGGGGCTTCTTCGCGTGGAAGGAGGAGCGAGGGATCACAGACCTCGCCAGGGGAGACATCCTCGCCTACAAGCAGGACATGCTGGCGAGGGTGCGGCCCTCGACGGCGAGCACCTACCTCACCGCGGTCAAGAGCCTGTTCAAATGGCTCGAGTCCGTGAGAGCCTACCCGAACGTGGCCGCGGACATAAAGACGGTCAAGCTAGTGGGCAACATCCACCGCAAGGACGCGCTGACGCCGGCGCAGGCCAAGCGTGTGCTCCAGGTGCTGAAGGGCGACACGCTGCAGGCCAAGCGCGACTTCGCGCTGGTGAACCTGCTCATCAGAGTCGGCTTACGCTCGGTGGAGGTCACGCGAGGCCGTCTGGGTGATTTGCGCAACAGGGGCGATCAGACGATTCTGCTCGTCCAGGGCAAGGGCAGGGTCGAGAAGGACGCGCTCGTGGTGCTGACCGATGCGACTCTAGGACCCATTTACGACTACCTGGCAGCGCGCAGGTGCGAGGGGTGCGAGGTCGTCGGGGAGGACTCGCCGCTGTTCGCCAGCCTCTCCAACAAAACATATGGGAAGCCGCTGTCCACGCGCAGCATACGGCAGATTGCGAAGGAGGCCCTGCGCGCGGCGGGGCTCGACAGCGAGAGGCTCACGACCCACAGCTTCCGGCACAGCGCGGTGACGTTCGCGTTGCTGGGGGGCGCCAGCCTGCAGCAGGCCCAGGCGCTCGCAAGGCACACGAACCTGACGACCACGATGGTCTATGCCCACAACGTCGACCGCGTGAGCCAAGCTCCGGAGCGTTTTGTCGACGGCCTCCTCGACGACTAGGAGGCCGGGGCCGCGTCATGCGAGGGGAATGCCCGAGAGGTCGCTCCCCAGCACCTCCAGGTACTCCAGCAGCTGCTGGTACTTGCCTCGGAGCAGCAGGAGCTGTCGCTGGAGCTCCGCGTTCTCCTCCTTCAGCTTCCTCGATTGCTTCCTGCTCTTGTCGAGGGCGATATCGAGGTCCTGCAGGCGCGACTGCGCCCTCTGGAGCTCCCTTGACAGCCTGGTTATCTCGGCGTCCTTGTTCAGCTCGAGGTTCCCTTTCTGGCTTACCTTTGCGAGCGGCCTGAACTGGCAGACCTGGTTCTTCGCCAGGAGCTCCTTGACGTGCTGCTGGCTGAACGTCCCCGAGCTCAGCCCCGTTAGCGCCATGAGCTCCTTCTTGGTGACGATGCGGTGGTCCTCTTCGATTTCGTCGATGGCTCCCTGGATGAGGGCCAGCGTCTTCTCCCTCTTCGCCGCGTACATCCTCTGCATGTTCTCACTGGGCTGCTTCATCAGAGACCTCCAGGTCCTCGCCGCTAATCGCGTTCAGCACGCGCTGGATCAGCGTCTTGTATGCGTCTATCCAAACACCGCAGAGCTCCGCGAAGACATCGTTGCCACAACTTAGAGCCTTCTCCTGCTTGCTGCGCCAGTCGTCGAGCTCGCTTTGATAGTAGTCGAGGTCGCCGGCGTCGGGGACGAGGTAGCTGCAGCGGAGGCACCTCGACCTGTCGGCGCTGCAGCCCCTTGCGTCCGAGCACAGGCCGATCCTGTGGACCCTCTTGGCGAAGGGCTTCGACAGGATCCTGTCGAAGCGGGCAGGGTCGTCTGTGTTGATGATCCTGCCCCTGAACACGACGGGGTCGTCCTTGCGCAGGTCCTTGACGGAAGTGTGGGTATAGCTCTGCTCGATCATCTTGGTGTTGTGGTGGGCGGTGAGCGGCAGCAGGTCGATGGCGCGGAAGAGGCCCGAGTTCATGCGGTCGCTGACGGCGTTGTGGCGGAACTGGTGCGTCGTCGGGGAGTAGGGCTCGCCGTGCTCGTCGACGATTCCCCTGCACTTGCAGAGCCGCGAGAAGAAGCGGTTGCAGCTTCCAAGGTTCTTCGGCTTGAATGCCGACCCGTGAGTCCTATAGCATCTCTCCCCCGTCTTCGGGTCCCTTATGAGCCTGTAGGCCCGCGAGGTGAAAAGCCACCTTGCATTCTCGCCGAGGTGCGCCAGCACCTCGTCCCTCTGGGCTGCCACCAGGTCGACGAGGAGCTTCCCCATGCCCTCGTACCTGACCTCGATCAGCTTGATGTCGCTCGGGACGTAGGGTCCCGACTGCTTGAAGGACGGGATCGTCAGGGTGTAGGTGTCCGCGTCGAGCCGCTTCAGGCACCTGACCGTCATGCTGAGGACCTCGGTGGCGCGGTTGGGGATCAGGCGCAGCATCCAGTAGATGCACCTGTAGACCAGCGGGATGCCGTCTTTCATGAAGATGACGTCGAGCTGGCCGGCCACCTCGTCGGGGATGTACTTGTCCTCCTTCTTGACGTAGGCGGGGGCCCTCTCCAGCACGAACCTCTGCATGGCGGAGCTGATGTCGGTGAACCCCGACTCCCTCGCGAATGCCTCGAGAGCGTGCCAGTAATGCAGGCGCTTTCTCAGGGTGGTCTTCCGCTCTCCCGAGAAGAGGTAGGCATAGAAGGAGGCGAGCGCCTCCGGCGGGGCTTCTGCGAAGCTCTTGCAATCGTCGGGGATGAAGTCTGCGCAGTGCTTGATGGACATGCAGATGTCTGAGCTGATGGCAGCGGGGTCCCGCCCCTTCACGAGCCTCGTCAGCGCCCATCTCTTGGCCTCCTTCTTGAGGTGTTCGTTCGAGATACCCGTGAAATATATGTTGCGCGAGCTCGGTTTGACGTTCTTGTCGGGCTTCACCTTGTCGGCTTGCCAGACGTCGTCGCTGAAGCTCGAGGCAGAGCAGTAGTCTGAGAGCATCTTGGCCGCCTGCTCGTCGGTGACGGACACGGCGTTGGAGAGGACGACCGGCTCGAGGGCCGCGGACCCGGATGTGGGGAAGAGCAGGCTGTCAGGCATGTTGCGTTCCCTCCTCAATGGCGTCGAGCACGGCCCTGTAGCGCTCGTTCAAGGCCCTCTCCTGCGCGTACTCGGTGTAGCCCTCGTACTCGTCCATCGGGATGTCCAGCTCCGCGTACTTGGCCTCGAACTGCGCCAGCAGCCTCGACGAGTCCTCGCAGAGCTCTTCCCAGCGCCCCTGGAAGGCCCTTCCCGTGCACAGTTTGGGGCAGGACGCGCAGCTGATGTTGCCGAGGTCGGCGCACCTGCCCTCCGAGGGGTGTTTGGAGCACACGCCCAGCTCCACGTTGCGGCGGTTGGTGCAGAAGTCGACGTAGAGCCAGCGGCGCTCCTCCTCCGTGTACAGGTCGAGCCTGCCGCTCTCGATCAGGAGGTTGAACTTCTGCTGGAAGAACTCGCTGTTCAGCTCTGCGAGCCTCCTCATCCTCACCTCGGCGTAGACGCGCTCGGTGGTTCTGTGGTCGACGTGGCCGAGCTGCTTTTGCACGTCTGTAAGCGTGGCACCCGACGTGATGAGCTCGACGGCGACCGTCTTGCGCGTCTGCCTGGAGCAAAACGTGTCGTAACTCTCGTCGATCGACTGCATGCCGTACCGCTCGAGCAGCCTGTTGATCGCTCCGTTGAAGGTCGTCGCGGGGAACTCGGTCTTAACCCCGTTGGTGATGCAGAAGAAGAGCGTCTCGACCCCGTACATCTCCCTGAGGGCGGAGGTCTCCTCGATGTAGGCCTCGATCTCGCCGTGCAGCTCTGGCGAGATGACGGCGAAGATCTTGTCGCCGAGGCGCCGCTTGATCCTGGATGCCGCGGTCTTGGGGGACCTCGCCCTCACCTGCGGCATGCCGCTGGCGGGGTCCTCGGCCGTGATGTCCTCGACGCGGATGCTCTTGATATCGGAGAGGCGCCACCCGGTCTCCATCGCGAGCTTGAGCATCAGCTTGCAGGCGCTCGACCCAAGCTCGTCGACGTGCTCCTCGAGGAACACCAGGATGTCCTCGGGGATATCCGGGGTCGCCCTCGAGTAGTCAGAGCCGCTCCTGACCGTCAGGTTCGCGGTCGGGTCCGTGTCAAGGCGCCCGCGAGCGACGAGGTGCCGGAAGAACCTCCTGCAGCTGGTCAGATGATGCTTGAGCGTGCCGGGTGCATAGCCATCCTTGCTCATATGCGAGAGCGCGGCGAGGACATGCAGCTCGCCCACGTCCTCTGGGCAGGTGATGCCGTATTCGCCGACGAGGAAGGAGAGCACGGTTAGCAGATCGGCCATCGCAGCCGGGATGCGCGCCAACGCGCGATGGTCAGAGCTCGCGCGCTGGCATGCATCCTGGTAGAGGAACCTCAGATACTCCCTCGCATCCTGCTGGAACAAACCCGTCCCGTCCAGCACGGAGAAGTCGAGCCGCCTGCCTGAGAACGTCTCCCCCTTGGGGAAGTAGAACCACACCTCCGACTTGTCGCTGGCCACCTCGTCGGCGTTGCCGTCGAACATGAACCTGCGCAGGCCGGCGATCTTGTTCTCCAGGTGCTCGTCAAAAGCGTTTGCGAGGGTGGGGGTCTGCCGCACCTTCTTGAACGCCGCGAACTTCCTCACGTCCTCGTCTTCCAAATGCTCCTTGAAGTCGCGACGGAATCTGTGGAGGGGCAAGATCGGCCCCCTCGGAGAGTCGGGGGCCAGGTACCTGCCGGCGAAGAACGCATCGTATGCGCCCAGGAGCTCCTCGAAGCTGACGCCGCCTGGCAGTTCCGGTGCCGGCAACTGGGAGTCACCTGCGACAAGCAGTCCAGCAGGGACGGAGCTCTTGTCAACCCGCACAGCTTTCTCGTCGTAATAGGCGCGTTCCTCCGCGCTGAGATCTAGGAATTCATATACGGCGGTCCGGTTAGAGGTCGTAGCGTACGCAGCGTACGTGTAGGGCAACATCTCCCTAGCGATTACTTCATGCAGCCTGCGATAGTCCCACCGCTTGCCGTGCCCCCTCGCTTTGCGCTTTCGGCACCTCCCGACAGGGCGCCAGGAGAACCCGAAGATGTACGCGGTCAGGCGCGGGTAGGTGAAGTGTCGGTAGTTGCGATCGGACAGCCCCGAGGCATACTTCTCTGCCATGTCGCGCACATACGCCGCGAACTCCTCCTCGCCGACCTCTTCGACAACGCAGTTGTCAAACCACTGCAAGAAGTTATTGCGGGAAAGGCTGCAGTACTTCTCGATAAACTCCCTGCGGATTTCGACGAGGGGTTCACGTCGTCTGACGGCCTCGACGGCGCGGTCCCCGATCTGCACCGGGAAGCGGTGATAGGTGTAGAAGCGCTCCATGTACGTCTCGCCAAAGATACGTATCAGGGGGTTAACGCAGTCCCTGACCTGGTAGGTCAACCCGGTTATCACCTTGCAGAGCTTCTTTATGCCGGGCTTTTCCCAGGCTTCCTCGTCCTCGTGCATGGAGACGAGCACGTCGAGGAAGTAGTCGCTCAGCTCCTCCTCCGAGAACATGGAGGTCAGGGCAAGACGACACAGGGTCCCATAGCTATATGTCCCCTTCAGCGACTCCTCCAAGCCCTCGCAGGAGGGCAGCGGCGTGCGCGACTCCACGCAGGCGGCCAAGGCAGCAAAGTCGCTCACCGTCGCCGTGTCTGCGACATGGGTGTAGTTGTTGCTGCGCTTCGCACCCCCGGAGTTGTCCCTGATGTGCTCGAGCGCCTCCTCAGGTTGCCTGATCATCGGCGCGCCTCTGTTCCTTGGCTGCTTCGAGCCTCTTCCAGTTCTCGACGGCGGTCACCCTGTCCTGCCTGTTCTTGTAGGGCTCGGCAGACTCCATGCTCTTCCAGCCCATGATGTCGAGTATCTGGTTGTCGGTAAGGGAGGCGGGGTCGAGGGCCTGCTGCCTGAGGAGCTCCTCCATCTTCGTGCTCCTGCCGGAGTGGGTGCGCACCTTGGCGGGGTCGAGGCCGGCGCGCTTGGCGGCGCGCTTGATGATCTCGAGCGCGTTGTGGTAGGCCATCGGCTTGCCGAAGCTGCCCTCGCGCTCGCGCAGGTTGAGGAAGATCTCGGTCGGTATGAGCGACCCCGAATCGATCAGCTTCCCCTCGACGGCGCTGCGCTCGTTGTAGAGGTACTCCTCCAGCAGTCGCCGCGAGCGCTCCGACAAGACGCAGACGCGCCCCTCGCCCTCGCGCCTTCCCTTGCTGCGGAAAAGCTTCAAGGTGCCCTCGTCTGCGCGGTAGAGGTCGATCTGGGCGGAGAGGATCTCGTCGATGCGAAGGCCGTCGAGCGAGAGGGAGAAGACCGCCTTGTCGCGGTAGGTGCGGAAGTTGCTGAGGATTGCGTCGACCTGCTCGTCCGTGTACCACTTCTCGTAGTCCACAGGAGGCTTTCCGCTGGCGAAGGACGTCTCGGCGACATAGCGCGGCGACGTGGTCATGATTCCCTGGCCGTAGAGGAAGGAGTGCGGGTTCTCCCCGCTTCGCTCCTCTGCGACCTCCATCTTGATGTCTTTGCCCTGGGAGCGCAGGAAGGTGTAGAAGCTGGCCACGACCGTGTAGTAGCCCCTGACGGTGAAGCCGGACCTCTTTCCCTCCACTGCGCCGACGAACGGGATGACGTTTCCGAACTGCAGGAAGCGCAAGAAGCCGGCGAGGTGCTTGGCGGTCGCGTCGGCGTAGCCGATGTGCCAGCAGTCCTGCAGGTAGTTGAGGTACTTGCACAGCTTGTAGGCGTACTGCCTCGCCGTCTGGGGCGAGCCCATGCTCATCTTGTGGAGGAACTTGTTGGCCCAGAAGGGGTAGGCGTCCGGATGGTTGATGATCCAGCCGTCCATCGTTCCCCCGTCGGCCTTCGGGTAGAGGCATTTTTCAACGGCAAACTTTTTTTGTCACCTGAACAAACATCAATTCACTGGATAACGCTTAGTTAAACATCACAATAAGTGCTCGACCTATCAACGACTAAAAATAAATCTTAGTATCTGAAATACATAATAAAACTTGGCAGGCCATGATGGCCATGGTAAAGGTCGAAGCGGTCTTGTTGACGGGACCACCCATATCGAAGGCGGTCATAACGCCAATGACCAGGCCCAGGACGACGGCGGAGCCGCCCTGCAGGCTACCGAGCACGCTGGTGAGCCAATCCATCACAAAGCCAAGCGGCGTGGCCAGGATGTAGATGTAGGCCATGCCCAGGACGAGCGAGGTCAGAATCGGGATGATCAGGATCGGCATGATGGTCTGGATGGTGTTGTTGACCTTCCAGGTCTTCATCCAGCGGACAAAGTAACCGCAGATGACAGCCATGATCATGGCGCCCAAGAAGCCGGTCGAAACGCTGTTGCCACTCGGGGTGACGACGGCGTTGTTGACCAAGTAGCCCAGGACAAAACCGGGGGCAAGCGCGGGCTTGCCGGCCATCGAGTACGCGATGTATGCCGCAAGCACCGGAATCATCATAGAGATGCCGGCCATACCGATGGTGTTAAGGCTCACCATCAACGGGTTGGTGACCTCCATGCCGTTAGCACCGGCAGTACCGGATGCCAACGAGAAGGCGAGGAACACGCCACCGATAACGACAATGGGGATAAAATAGGAAACGCCGGTATTGAATGCATTGAGCAGCGTCTTGCCAGGATCGGCAAAGATAGACTGCTTGGACGCCGGTGTCGGGGCCTGCGGGGCAGCGGAGACGGCCTTCTTCTCTGCCTTGGCCTCGGCCTTGGGCGCGTCAACGGCGCCACCCGTCGCCTTGATAATCTCAACAGCCTGGTCGATGATCTTGGCCGGATCGGCGATCACATCGGAAGTACCGACCTTGAGGAACTTGCCCTCGGCCATCTTCTGCTCAAAACGGTCCTCGTTCTCGACACCCACGTCGACGGACTCCAGGACCAGGTCGGCGGAGTCCACGTCTTCCTGCGTGAGCTCATTCTCGATACCCAGGCCACCCTGAGCCTCGACCTTGCACTCGATGCCACGGGCGGCGCATTCATCCTGAATCGCCTTCTGGGCCATATACGTGTGGGCGATACCCACGGTACAGGCGGCAACGCCTACGATCTTCATTGCTTCCCTCTTTTCATAGAGTTGCGTGCGCAAGACACCGTTTGCGGAGGCCTCCGGAGCATCCCCTGCCGTTTGGACTTGCTGTCTTTTCGACAAGACCAATATAGGTGCTCATTTTTCTTAATACCAGCTTATTTCGGTAAACGCGCAGGTCAGAGCGTTGGTTATGCAATTTAGTTATGCGTTTAACCAAAAATGAATCCTGCGTTTTTGATCTCTTTTTTAAAAGTCAAGAAGTATTTAGATTTCTCGGTAGACGGCAGGCTTGCATAACCGCCACGAATTTCGGACCCCACGGATACGGTATTGTTGCATACTCATAAAAGGGCGAAAGGACAGGCAGAATCGTGTGCCCGCAACCCGAACGTGAACCACCGCGCCAAACAACGCAATTTGTCGGAAGGAGTCGCTGTGACCAAACAGCGCGTTACGATCGCAGACGTCGCCCGCGAGGCGGGAACTTCAACAGCCAGCGTCTCGTATTACCTCAACGACAAACGAGACAAGCTCAGCGACAAAACGCAGGCAAAGATCGCGCGCGTTATAAAGGAGCTGGGATACGTCCCCAACGCCCAGGCGCAAACACTCACCGGCAAACAGACCCGCGTCATCGCCATCATCATCTTGGATAACACCAACAAATGGGCGGGCCTCGTCCTCAACGGTATGGAGCAGGTCATGCTCCCCGCGGGCTACCAGACGGTTGTTTGCACGAGCAACTTTAACCCCGAGACCGAGCTCATGTATGTCGACAAAATGCTCTCGCTGGGCGTCGATGGCTTTATCATCCAGCCCACGGCAAACTTCAAAGCCGTGCACGACCGCATTAGACGCGCCGGCAAGCCGGTCGTCTTTTTCGATGCGGCCATCTATAGCCCAGGTACCAGCTGGATCAAGACCAACCTTTACGACGGTGTGTACAACGCCACGCAGGTACTCCTCGACGCCGGTTACGAAGATTTCTTTTCCATTGCCGCCAACATGACCGAAATGCGCACCCGCATGGAGCGTTTTCAGGGGTATGCCGAGGCGCTGGCAGCGAACGGACAGCTCTACAAAGCGATTTCCATCGACCACAACAAGCCGTCGGTCAGTGAGCTTACCGAGTACTTTAAATACAAGCTCAACCCCGCCAAGCGAACCCTTATCTTCGTGCAAAATCAGTGGGCACTTCCCCGTGTCTACAAGGCCCTCCAGCCCATGGCCCATCTGCTTCCGCAGCAAATCGGCCTTTTGGGACTCAACTGCGAAGACTGGACCAACCTCACCACGCCGACCGTCTCCACCATCATCGAGCCCGTCGACCAGGAAGGCAGAGAGGCGGCCGAGATGCTCCTCGCGCTACTCGATGGCAGCAGCACGCCCGGTGAGCAGCGTATTCTCGAATGCAAGCTCAACTGGCTCGGTTCTACCTCGATCTAGCCATACGTCAAAAATGAGGCAAATGAATCCGTAGCGTTTGTCCCAAATCTTAAGTATTTGTTCGATAGAACGCCCCTCGGCGGCTCCTGCTAGACTGGTAGACTCCCAACCGTCCGTCCAGGAGTCACCATGTCGCGCAAGTCCGCCTACAAGCAAGCACTTTCTATCGGCACCGCTGTGGTGCTGGGGTTTGCGCTGTTTACGGGATCGCTCGACGGGGCGCCCAGACTGCTCTCGCCGCAAAGTGATGAGCAGGCGGTAGCCCTGGCCGAGAAGCAAGACGAGAGTCCCAGCCGCACCGACGACGAGGCAGACCTGGTTGCCCGACTCGAATCGGGAACAGCGAGCTCCTCGGACTCTCAAAAAAGCCAGGACGCTGGCGATGGCTCCGATTCCGCCGCAACCGGCACCGGTGACGACACTTCCACAGATAGCCCCGCCACCCCCATCGACGAGGTCGAAAACCCCAATCTCGACCGCGCCCGCGGCGTATACCTCAGCAGCATTCCCGACTACGCGGGTAACCCCTATGTTGCCCTGCGAGCCGACAGCACGCACCCGTTGGGCACACCATCATTCACGCTCGATGAATACGAGCGCGCTACAGAAGAAGGTTGCTTTAAGAAGTTCTCCAAGCTCGACAGCCTGGGCCGCACCCGCAAAGCGCTCGCTTGCGTGGGCCCCGAATCGCTCGGTCAAGGCGAGCGCGGCGATATCTCGCGTATCCATCCCGCCGGATGGCGCCAGCAGCGCTACGACTTTATTCCGGGCCAGAGCCTCTACAACCGCTGTCACCTCATCGCCTGGTCGCTCTGCGGCGAAAACGCCAACCGCAAGAATCTCCTCACCGGCACGCGTTATCTCAACGAAACGGGCATGCTGCCATTTGAGGAGCAGATTCTCGGCTACATCCGCGAGACGGGCAACCATGTGCTCTACCGTGTCACGCCCATGTACAACGAAGAGGAACTCGTCTGCCGTGGCGTGCGTCTTGAGGCGCAATCGGTCGAGGACCACGGCAAGACCCTCTGCTTCCACGTGTACTGCTACAACCTGCAGCCGCATGTGCAGATCGACTACGCTACCGGCCGCAATCAGGCCTCGGGAGACTAGCCCCGAGCCACGACAAGAACCGGTTTGCAACCCCCCAGGGATCAAAAAGGGCCGCCTGGATTGCCCAGAGCGGCCCTTGCATCGGCATGTATGTTACAGGCAACGCCCAACGCTACTTGGCACGGCCCTCCTCATAGCGCTCGACCAGCTTGGCCTGAACGTCATAAGGCACCTGCTCATAGCCCGCAGGCTTCATGGTAAAGTCGCCCGTGCCGCGCGTGATGGAGCGCAGACGCGTCGAGTAATCCGTCAGCTCGGCGAGAGGCGCCTGAGCGATGACCACGGTGTCTCCGCGCTCATCGGTCTCCATACCCGTCACGCGACCGCGCGAGGCCGAGATGTCGCCCATCACGGCGCCGGCGTAGCTCTCGGGAATAGTCACCGTGATTTCCTCGATGGGCTCCAGCACCACCGGGTCGGCGTCGGCGCATGCCTTGCGCAGGCCGATGCGAGCCGCCGCGCGGAACGCCATCTCGTTGGAGTCGACGCTGTGATACGAGCCGTCGTACACAGCCACGCGAATGCCCGTAAGCGGGTAGCCGGCAATGATGCCGTCCTTCATGGTCTCCTGAACGCCCTTGTCCACGGCGGGAATGAGCGAGCGCGGAATGCGGCCGCCTACGACCTCGTCCACAAACTCATAGCCGTCGCTCGTACCGTCGGGCCCAATGAGCGGCTCTACGCGCAGCCAGCAGTCACCATACTGGCCGGCGCCGCCGGTCTGCTTCTTGTGGCGGCCCTGGGCAGTTGCCGTGCGGCGAATGGTCTCGCGATACGGGATGCGAATCGGCACGCTCTTGGCCGCGACCTTGGTACGGTCCTCAAGACGATTGAGCAGGACCGAAACCTGCGCCTCGCCCACCGCCGAAATGATGGTCTGGCCGGTCTCCTCGTCGCGGTCGATGCTCATGGTTGGATCGGCCTTGCATGCCTTCTCGATAAACGTGTAGAGCTTCTCTTCGTCGCCGCGATTCTCGGCCTCGATGGCGATGCGGTACTGCGAGTTGGGGAACTTAAACGCCGCAGCCTCGACCTTGCCGGTAATCGAGAGCGTATCGCCCGTCTCGGCCGCCAGCTTGGGCGCCACGATGATATCGCCGGCATAGGCGTGACCGACCTCGGTCATGTCGCGGCCGCACATCACATACAGGTGAGCCAGACGATCGCTCTTGCGGGTGCGCGCGTTGATCAGCTCAAGGCCCGGCTCAAGCGTACCCGTCAGCACCTTGATGAAGCTGATGCGACCCTGCTGAGGATCGGCCAGGGTCTTAAACACAAACGCCACCGGGCGGTCATCGTCGCTCGAGATCTTGAGCGAATCACCGTCGATGAGCGGCATTTCACCATAGTCGGTCGGCGCCGGGAAGTACGTGGCGATGTCGTCCATCAGCGAGTTGACGCCCTGCTCCTTAATGCAATCGCCCGCAAAGACCGGCACAAAGATGCGCTCGGCGATCGCCTTCGACAGCAGGCCTTCAAGCTCCTCCTGCGTCAGCGTCTCCTCGCCTTCCAAGTACTTCATCATCAGTTCGTCGTCAGCCTCGGACACCAGCTCGCACAGATGGTCATGGGCCTCCTCGGCCTGGGCACGATACTCCTCGGGAATCTCCGACTCAACGGCTTCGGCGCCGTTGCAATGGCGCGCCTTCATGCGCACCAGGTCGATGATACCGTCAAAGTCCTCGCCCTCGCCCCAGGGAAGGGTCACGGCGCCCAGGCGCGTGCCAAAGCGCTCCTGCAGCAGGTCCATCGTGGTCGCAAAGCTGGCCTCGGAGCGCGACAGGCGGTTTACGAACACCGCACGCGCCAGACGCAGGTCCTCGGCGGCATACCAGAGCTTAACCGTCGTAGGCTGCGGGCCGGCCTCGGCGTCGACCACAAACAGAGCCGTCTCGCAGACGCTCATCGCGGCAAAGGCGTCGCCGATAAAATCGGGGTAGCACGGGGCATCGAGCACATTGATGCGCGCACCCTTCCAGTCGATCGGCGCAATGGTCGTCGAGATGGAAAACGCACGCTTGACCTCTTCGGGGTCATAGTCGAGCGTGGGCTTGGTGCCGTCGTGGCCGCCCAGGCGGGCGGTCTTGCCGGAAAGGTGGAGCATGGCCTCGGCGAGTGAAGTCTTGCCCACCCCACCTTGGCCTACGAGCACCACGTTCCTTACATTACCGGTCTTGGGAGCACCCATGATGACCTCCTTGCAGGGCCGCGCGCAATGCGCGATGCCAACGGGGAGAGTTCGCGGTCGATGCCGTCCCGGGAGCAGCATGGTCGGCAGCCGATCCGGCTCACCCTCCAAATGTCCTATGCCACCACCCTACCCTCGCGGGCGACTGTCCATGCACACCTTTCGGCGCACGTATGAATACGGGCGGCGAGAGGAGGGGGCAAACGCCTGAGGCGGTTATTAAGCCCCATAGGCGCAAATAAAAATCGCCGCAGGCCATAAGACCTGCAGCGGTTTCGCCTCAATGTCTACTTGAGCCTATCCCTCGATACGGCTCAGGAACTCGCGTGTGCGCCGTTCGCGCGGATGACCGATAACCTGCTCGGCAGGACCCTCCTCGACAATGCGACCGCCGTCCATAAAGACCACGCGATCGGCAACATCGCGCGCAAACTGCATCGCATGGGTCACGATCACCATCGTCATATTCTGCGCGGCAAGGTCTTTAATGACACGCAGCACCTCGGCCGTTAGCTCGGGATCGAGTGCCGAGGTCGGCTCATCGAAGAACAAGATCTCTGGATCGAGCGCCAAGGCGCGCGCAATACTCACACGTTGCTGCTGACCGCCCGAAAGCTCGCATGGCACCTTGTTCTCGTTGCCCTTAAGCCCCATCTGCGCGATCAACTCACGCGCACGTGCTTCGACCTGCCCGCGCGGGCGCTTGAGCACGCGGATCGGAGCGTCGGTAATGTTTTTCATCACGGTATAATGCGGGAACAAATTGTAGTTCTGAAACACCAGGCCAAAGCGCGAGCGCGCCTGCTTGGGCACATCGCCTTTCGCATACACCGTACCCGATCCCGCATCCGTCGCAACGGCTAGATCACCAAACGAAAGCGAGCCGCCGTCAAGCGTCTCGAGCAGCGTGGCGCAGCGCAACAGCGTTGACTTACCGCCGCCCGAAGGTCCGATAATCGCCACGACCTCGCCGCGCTTTACCTCGAGCGAGATATCCTTGAGCACCTCATTGCCACCAAACGCCTTGCGCGCGCTCGTTATATTCATTACCGTTCCGGACACGGGAACCTCCATGTGTTTGAAAAGCACGACGGAACAGGCTAGTCGTGGTAGTAGTCAAGTCGCTTTTCGGCGGCGCCCAGCAGCATCTCGACCACAAAGTTAAAGACCCAGTAGATCAGTGCCGCAATCGCAAACGGCACCATGCTCACTTGAGAGGCAACCAGTGCCTTGGCCGTCGAGAACATCTCCCCCACGCCGATGGCAAACGCCAGCGACGTGTCCTTGACCAGCGTGATGATTTCGTTGCCCATCGCCGGCAAAATGCGCTTGGCGACCTGCGGCATCACAATGTACAAAAACGTCTGCAGGCGTGAGTAACCCAGCACCTCGGCGGCCTCATATTGACCACGCGGGATAGACTGCAAACCCGAGCGATAGATCTCGGCAAAGTAGCCGGCATAGTTGATGATGAATGCCACGACGCACGCCGTCCACTTGGAATCGGGCGTGAGCGAAATACCAAAGACATAATACGGAGCAAAGTAGATGGCAAACATCTGCAGCATGAGCGGCGTACCGCGCATGACCGAAATGTAGATGCGCGCAATCCAACGCAGCGGCGCGATTTTGCTCATGCGCATAAACGCCACGGGAATTCCCAAGGGAATCGAGCCCAACAGCGTGAGCACAAACAACTGCAAACTGACCAAGAAACCCTGGCCAAGCATCTGCATCATGACCTGAATAGACAACCCAAGCTCTCTTTCACAGCAACAGAACAGCAGGTGTTAATTGAAATAGGCACAGTGCCCAAGATTGCGAGCGACAAGCCCGACGAAGCGTACTTTGGTACGCGAGGAGGGTTGGAGCCGCAAGGTTGGGTGCTGTGGCTATTTCAAAACCCAGTTGTCGAAGGATAGACCGTAGCTCGCATACTTGTCGCACAGGTCCTTGACTGTACCGTCCTCATAGAGCGCCTTAAGCGACTCGGTCACGGCGTCGGCCGACTTGGTGTCGCCCTTTTTAAAGCCAACGGCGTAGTGCTCGCTGGACAGCGGCTTGTCAAGTTGCGTATAGGCATCGGGCTTGGCGGCAAGCTGATACTGGGCGATCGAAAGGTCGCAAGCCACCGCATCGACCGCGCCGCTCTCGAGCTGCATAAAAGCCGTGTTGTACTCGCCGATGGTATCGAGCGTGGCAAACGTCGCCGCCAGATCCTTCTGGTCACCCTCTAGCACATCCTGCGCGGCAGAATCGGTCTGGGTAATCACGGTCTTGCCGGCAAGGTCGTCCCAACTCTTGATGCCCGCATCCTTCTTGACCACCAGCACCTGCTCATTGAGCATGTACGGCTCGGAGAACGTGTAGTCGTCCTCGCGGCCCTCCATGGTAAAGCCGTTCCAGATGCAGTTGATGGCGCCCGAGTTGAGCAGCGTATCCTTGGCGTCCCAGTCGATGGCCTCGTACTTGACCTCCCAGCCCTGCTTATCGGCAACTGCCTTGGCCAAATCGAGATCAAAGCCGGTGTACTCGCCATCGTCGCCCACAAAGCCATACGGAGGATAGGACTTGTCAAAGCCCACCACGAGCTTCTTAGACTCCACAGCGCCCTTGGCGTCCTTTGCCGCAGCAGAGCCGGCAGTGGAACCCTTGTCGGCACCACCGCCGCAGCCGACAAGACCAAGGCCAAGCACCGTGGCGAGCGAGCCGGCTAGACCAACAAACTGACGACGAGACATATCGGTATTCATGGTATTCCCCCTTGATGGCGCTTTAGTTAAGTAAAGTGATTCATGTAACGCCCAGAATCATACACTTTACCTTGATAGAGTACAAGGGAGAAGTTGCCCGGCGCGGGCGGGGAGCGGCGCGTAATTAAGTTT
>NZ_JBQHTZ010000009.1:0-113052 GCF_052065455.1 Collinsella sp. HCP28S3_E9 | reverse complement strand
ATTGCCTTTCCACGAATCCTAACTTCAGCAATTAAGATTCTAGGCGATAACCGCTTCCTGCTTTCTACGGCCAGGGAAGCGGCCCCTTACACCAACATTCGGCACGCGATCCTCCCTTCTACCTTTTCGGGGAGCTGGACAAGTAAATAGCGAGCCGTATTGTTCGGTGCTTCTAAGTTCGTGTTCATGACGGCGTGTGCCGTCGTGCCCGAGCCAGAGAAAAAGTCCATGATAAGCGGATTTGTATCGTAGCCTTCAGTTGACCACAAAAGACTGACTAGATATTTAAGCAGCGAAACGGGCTTAGGGTAGGAGAAGGCATCGCCGATTAGCTCTTGAACTTCTTTGGTAGCGTTTTCTGACGTGTCAACCCTATCGCCAAAACGATTGAATGTTGCTTTAGGATTGCTGCTATTTGTAAATATTATCTGTCTTGGTGACTCGTTTGCAGTTTTTCCGGCGCCATAAATTGCCCTTATTGCAAACTTATCAGTTTTAACCCAAAAGGTTGTTCCTTTGTCCAGCTCATTCTGGACAGTTTCATTTGACCAACGCGATCGAAAGCTGAGTCGAAAGTCGTTCTCGTTTCGCGAATTAACTACATTTACAGGATTCAGAAGAAGATAGTCTTTAGAAGTGGTCTCACTATACGTTCCATCCGGCATATTAAACTTAACAGACCCAGCTGGGAAAATGAGGGTATTGACGTTGTTGGATGCGTTGTAGAGCGGAGCGTCTTGAAGCTCCGTCTTTACCTTTTCGACGAGAAGCTCTTTAATACCGCCATTATCAAGTTCTTTTGCAAAACAAACGATGTAATCAGCATTGCTATAGCTATTAAGTTTTTGCCGTCCAAAATGTTGCGTCTTTTCCCAGATAAAAAGGTCTATAAAATTACTTTCCCCAAAAATCTCATTGCACATCATCATTAACTTGTTAAGTTCAATATTACTAATGCTAATGAAGATGACGCCGTCGTCACTCAGCAGCTCTCTAGCGAGTCTCAACCTGGGATACATCATCGAGCACCAGTCGCTGTGGTAGCGACCGCTCGTATCGGCATTGGACTGGTTAGCCAACCCCGCCTGCTTCTTGTAGTTTTCGATCGTGTCGCCGAACTTGTCTTTGTAGACGAAATCCTTACCAGTGTTATACGGCGGATCGATATAGATCATCTTGACCTTGCCGTGATAGCCGCTCTGCAGCAGTTTCAGCACCTCAAGATTATCGCCTTCGATATAGATGTTGTCGGAGTCAAAGCTGCCGTCCTCGCCATCGCGGCCACGGCTCTTCTCAACGCAAGGGCGCAACGTGGCAGTGCTCGGCGTTTGCGACTGACGAATGGCGTCCATCTTGCCAGGCCAGGTAAAGGCGTAGCGCTCCTGGCGCTCGTCGACCTCGTCACCAAGCTCCAAGCGCAGCTTGTCAAAGTCGATACCGCTCTCAGTGAATACCTCGGGCATCAACTCCTTAAGACGCGCAAGGCGGTCTTCCACGAGGTCTTCGGACTCGAGACTCATCTTCTCGATCTTAGCCATTGCAGATCTCCTTTATCTCGTCGGTCGTCTGACCGAGCTCCTTTTCCAGCTTTTTGAGCTCCATACGCAGATGCGCAGATTCATTCAGGGTCAATTCCCGATCGCGGCGTCGTCGCTTGGTGTCCTCTACTTGGGAGGCAAGCGCATCTCTCCGCGCCACCAACCCCTCCAGACGCTCATAATCCTGTTCCGCGCACGTCGGAAAGAATCCTAGAGACGGAACCGCGCGTGAAAGTCGCACTGCCCAGGCAATGCTGCGCAGATAGACCAGAAGATTCACCTGTGGCAATTGCTCAAACGCGAGTGCATCCAAAAACGGTGCATACCGTGTGTCACCAGGATCGAATGCCCCCGTTGACTCAACGTCATCAATCACCATGGCACCCTGCTCAGCAAGGCTCTTACGCGTCGTTGCCAGCGAAATGCAAGCCTCGTCCTCGCCGCCAAACAGAATCACCGTCGGATTGGGGAAACACTTGTGGACGAGCCTTGCCACTTCGGCATAAGCCGCCCCACGAGACAGCTCGCACCGAAGGATGAGCACGCTTTGAATATCGTGTTCATCATCTTGAACGGGTGCGATGCGCGTCGTGGACTTTTGCACGGTGGCAAAGTGTGTAAGCACGGCTACACGATCAAGCACTTTCTGCTCGGTCTTTGTAAGCTGAGCTTGGCGCGTGAGTACCGTCTTGGGTATGCGTCTATCGCCCGCCAGAGCGGCATCGGGCAAACAGAACACGTCGTTCCAGTCAAAACCTCTCATCGCAACACCGCAAAACTGATCAGCGAGTAATCGTCGAAGCCAAGGCTCGTGCCCGTTCCCACTTCGCCCAGCGAGAACAGGCTCTCAATGCCCTTGTCCTGCTGCACGCCGCTAATGGTGGCAACCACTTTGTCCAAAAGCTCGGTATAAGCCCCCATACGCTCGCCGTCGCGCGTCTCACGGTTAAAGTCGCGACACAACTCCGCAATTGGCTCGGATTCACCCGCACAACAGGCGCGCATCATATCGAGTGCATGCTTGGGCTGTGTATGTTTGGTCAACACATCGCCGTCGGCCGATACGTACACCACGTAATACGGGAAGGTAGGATTCGTGTCCTTGGGGTTCGCATTCTCATCGTTTTGCGCCAAACAGAACACCACGCCCGGCGCCACGGATCCACGCAGTTCATCGGGAATGCGCGCCACCGCATGCATACCAGCCGGCGAGTTTTCTAAAAGACCCGGGTGCTCCTTTTCGTAGCGCTGCAATTCAACACGAAAATCATCAAAGGCGAAGTCAGTGATCGAGATGCCGCCTGAAATATCCTCTAGGTCCAGCACCTCGCTCTTGAGCTGCTGAAGTTGCTGGCGACGATACTTGAGGTCGTTCATCTCGCCCGTCGCTTTGGACTCCAGCACGTTCTCCTCGCCGGTGGCTGAGGCGTCGAGCAAGGCCATACGACCCTTTACGCGACTCTCGAGCTGAATGTACTCATCGAGCGCAATGTCGGGCCAAAAGTCCACCAGCTGAATTTGCGTGTTGGTGGAGCCCAAACGGTCGATACGACCAAAGCGCTGGATAATGCGCACCGGATTCCAATGAATGTCATAGTTAACGAGACAGTCGCAGTCCTGAAGATTTTGGCCCTCGGAGATGCAGTCCGTGGCAAAGACAACGTCGATTTCACCAGCGGCGAGAGACGCCTCGGGCAGCTCCTTGGAGCGCGGGCTAAAGTACGCCAGGATGTTCTCGAAGGTGGTGCGGCGCAACTTAAGCGAATAGGTGCGGTTTGCGCTGCCGGCAACCTCGGCGCACTCGAGGCCGAGTTCGTTCTTAAGACGAGGCGATAGCTGCTCAAATAGATAGTCCGCCGTGTCCCCAAACGCCGTGAATACGAGCACTTTGCGGTTGCCGGGGTTGTAGGGGTTATTGACCTTATCGACTATAAACTTGTAGAGCTCATCCAACTTAGCATCGCGCTCAGGCGTTACGGCATTGGCATAGTCGAGTAGGCGGCGCAGCACGGTGATATCAAAGTCCAGATCGCTGCCCAGACGCAAGGCATCGACATCGCGCAGGTCGACGCGCACCTTGCCACCGCGCTCGATTTCCTCGGCATCATCGTCGTCCATGCCATCCTCGATGCCCACCGCATCATAGCTTCCCGCTCCCATGGCCGCAGGGTCATCGAGCCGCGCGCGAAGCTCCTCGCATCCCACCAGGATGCGCGAGAGCGTGATTCGGAAACTGTTAACCGAAGACTCCATTCGCTTGAGCACGTTTACGCGCATAAGGTTGGCAACAGCACCCGTACGGTGGACCTGGCTCTCAAAGTCCTTGCCCCAGGTGTCGCCGTAACGATCCTCGTACTTACGACGCTTATCGCTGCGTACATAAGAAAGCAACTGATACTGCGCAAACGTGAGCTGAGCGATCATGTCATTGAGCTCAGCGATAGGAGGAAGCTCCCCCGCCAAATCGATTGGCGTGGTAATAGAGAGGGGCTTGCGACGCTGCGGGAACGTACCCGAAGCGGCGCCATAGTACTTAGAGATATGCTTGCGGCTGCGCGCGATGGTAAGCACGTCGAGCAGCTTAAAGTAATCGGCGTTGACGGCGTTGACGAAGCTCTCGGTGGTGCGCTCGGCATCGTCGAGCTTGCTCCACTCGTTGAAGCGCGCTTGTGCTGTACGGCACACCTGAGTAATCGACTCAATACCATCAGTATCCGCCAGATACGCATCATCGCCCTCGGTGATGAGCTCAATCTGGTTGCGCAGATCCAGCAGGCGATTGTTCACAGGCGTAGCCGAGAGCATCAGCACCTTGGTGCGCCGTCCACTCTTAATCACATCCTCAATGAGGCGTGTGTAGCGGTCCTTTTTCTCGGAATCCGTGCTCTTGTTACGGAAGTTATGGCTCTCATCGATCACCAGCAGGTCATAGTGGCCCCAGCGTAGGTGCTCCAGGTCGACATCGCCGCTCATGCCCGCATAACGGGACAGATCGGTGTGATTGAGTACGGTGTAGTTAAGACGATCGTCCGCCAACGGGTTGCGGTCATCGTTATCTTGCGTCCACAGCGTCCAGTTATCGCGCAAGCGTTTAGGTGCCAGTACCAGAATGCGGTCATTGCGTTCCTGGTAGTACTTAATAACGGCGAGTGCCTCGTAAGTCTTACCCAGACCAACGCTGTCCGCAATGATGCAGCCCTTGTACTTCTCGAGCTTGCGGATGGCGCCCACCACGGCGTCCTTTTGGAAGTCGTAGAGCTTGTTCCAGACAACGGACTCCTCAAACTTAAGGCCGGGCCTCAAATCGTTATCTTCGTCGGAAAGGTAATCGCGGAACAAGTGATAAAGCGTAAGAAAATAAACGAACTCGGGCGGATTCTCGCGATAGAGTGTGCCTACCTGCGCCGCCACCTCATCGGTAACATCGGCGACCATCGCAGGCTTATCCCAGACGGACTCAAACATCGCCTTTAGGCCGGAAGTTTCCGTCGCGCCCTCGTAGTGGCTTACGCCCATTACGGTGTTGGGGCGGCGCTCGTAACCAAGTCCTTCCTGGGTAAAGTCAGCGGCGGCACCCATGAAAGCATGGTCGTCGCCATTGGGGTTCTCGACTATATAGGTGCCTCCGGGCTGAATTGCCCCGTTCATCTTGGCAGATTGAAACTCGCACTTAGCGCGCACCCATTCGGCGCACTCGCGGGCAATAGCGCGTTGATTGAGATTGTTGCGCAGCGTGAGCTCGAGACCCAAACCGCCCACGCCACGCTCGCGCGAGCATTGCGATATGGCAAACTGGCGTGGGTCCTTATCGGTGGCCATGCGCTTAACGAACGTAGGTTCGCTAAAGAGAAAACGCACTGAGTCAAGCTTCTCCAGCTCTTCTTTGAGCTCAGAGAAAGCAAAGACCGTAAAGTAACTGCTGATGATTGAGAGCTTGGCGCCCTCATCGATGGATTTAGCGAGTGCGTCTCCCAGACGATTGCGTCCGACGTTATCGAGAAACTCCATCAGCACACCGTCCTTAAGACGGCGTGCCAAGCTATTTCGTTATTGACCGAGAGGGAACGCCCGCTTCGGAGCGCCTCCCCCCGAAGTTTATCCGCAGGCATATCCACGAAGTACGCTCCAGGTTTAATTGCTATTGGTTCAGGACGCAGGGCCCTTTGCTAAAACTTTATCCATTGTCTCCCAACTATAGAGGAGCGTCAGGACATTTTCGGCAAGCGGGTTATCTCTACGACCTCAATTATTTGTTGTGCAATTAATAGACACCGTTCATGTACTTCGTGAATGCTTCGTTATTTTGTGTACCACGCAGGTCGGGACGATGTCGACCTTGACCCTTGTTTGCTGTATTTGAACCTCACTTTATATTTTGCCTCGATGCCGAGGCGCTTTTCCTTAAACACCGGATCGTCAATGACCCATAGCGCACCGTGTTTGCTTCGCTTATCAATACAGGTGAGGCCCAGAGAGTTCAACTCAGCAAGCAAAGCATCCCCGCAACCGTTTCCTTTATGCCATTTAAGTGCTTCTGATTGCAGCGTAAGCGCTTCTGATTGCAGCGCATGTGCAATGCTAGCCCGCTTACCCTTAGGGTACAAAATCCATCCGGAAAGACCAGTGTTCGCGCCGGTGTCCCCAAAGTTGTAAACGCAACTGTAATCAAACGAAGAACAGATGTCCTTTATTGACGCCCGCATTGATAAGTCTCCAGGCACCCAAAAGACGTCCGCCTGCTCGGTTTCATAGAACCGATGCCCTGCCCGTTCGAGTGCGAGCAGAAGCATCTCCTGACGCGAATCCTCAGTTATTGTCTGTCCACGTTGTTCGTCCACCTGCTCGCACTGGCCGCTTGCGTCGTCATTCTCGATCACATCCGAGCAGCCAGCCGCAACAGCAAAGTCATCCGCCTTGGCATGCGCTTCCTTAGCGCCATCATCTTTCGATAGCATATCCGGCTCGCGCGGCGGCTCCTGTTCTTGAAGAGCGGCTGCGATGGCCGAATCTCGAGCAACCGTGGACTCGAGTGTGTTCTCGTCCACTTCGTCATCGAAATTGTCACGAACCGCCTCGAGCACTCGCTCGAGGAGTTCGCTGGTGTCACGGGCAACCGTGGGGAGCTGCTGGCCTGGCTTAATGTCGTAAATAGCGAGTTCGGCTACAACTCGATCCATCGTTGCATCCCGATCGCTGTAGAATTCACTACCTCGAATACGGATGAAATCCCATCCCACACGTTCCAGAATCGTCTGTCGCTCCATGTCCGCGATAATTTGCCCCTCGGTTGAATGCCAACGATCGCCGTCGCATTCGATAGCAACGTTGTGATGGTCGCTTTGCACGACAATATCAATGCGGTAGCTTCCGACTTCCTTTTGCTGCTCATATTGATAACCGCGCTTGGAAAGCTCAGTGCACACCTGCAACTCAAAATCAGACTCGGCTTTTTCTTGCGCCTCCTCAATCTGAGTGTCAAACGTATGCGGGTCGAGCATGTACTCAATTAGCTGCCTACGCAGGTCGCCACTCTTTAAATCACGAACTGGATCAAGCGAATATACAAGCCACATCTGGTCTTTCGCGCGGCTCGCAGCAACGTTGTAACGCTTCTTGTATGCGTCATCCGAGCCCGTCCCCATAAAGCGCAAGGGAGTCTCGGATTCGTTGCTGTCAACCATGCTTAGAATCATGACATCGCGTTCATCGCCCTGGAAACCCGCAGCGTTGCCGCAAATAATCTCATGTTTTTCAAACTCAGCGGGATCCATCTCTTTAAGCAGTTCGTTTCGAATCAAGTCAGCCTGCTCTTCTCCCAGCAAGGACAAAACGCCAAATGTCTTGTTCTCATATTCTGGCTGCTCAAGACAGGCACGGATAATCGCAACTGCGGCTTTGGCCTCTTGCTGGTTAATCTTCGCCTTGCCCGAGCGCATGCCGCTTTTGACGCGAAAGGGAACCAACGCCGGCATCAATCCACCCGCATCGGCATCTCTCAGCGCCTTGATTTTTCCACCGTACGATAGCCCATTGCTAAAGCCGATGATATCCGGCACGCACCTAAAGTGCTCGGTAAGCATGATGGGCGAAAAGCCCTGCTGGGCAATTTCGTAAAGCGAGTATCTTGCTCGATACAGATGGGCGTTGGGAATTCCCTTTCCCTCGATATATGAAGCAGCCAATCCTTCGGCAGTGGATTCCTTTGCACCGACAGAAAGAGGGCTTACCTGTTTGTCATCACCAACAACAATTACCTTTTTTGCAAGATATGTAATAGCCAGGGCGGTCATGTCGGCCTGGCTTGCCTCGTCGATGATTACGATATCAAACAGATTGTTGGCGGGGTCAAAAGAGTCAAGCGCTTGGCCAATCGGCATAATCCATGCCGGCACAGCCCGCTGACATTTCGCCATGAGAGCACGGGCCTTCGAGCGATGCCGCGATGCATTCTTGCCCGTTCCCTTGCCAATTCGCGCGACCGTCTGCTTCCAGCCGTTCAGCGCGACCTTGAGCTCTGTATTGCTCTCAAGGTCCTTGTGAATCTTGAGCCACGCCATCATGCCTGCCAATTTTGCCGTTATGTCACGATAGCGTTTGCCCAGCTCAGAAATTTCCTTCTGGGGATTGGAAGAGTTTGCACGATCGGCATACTCAACGATTGCCTGGCACTGCTTGTATTTCCATGCTCGTTCGATATCCCGCGGAACGCTCGTAGCCCCGTGAACGCCCTCGCGCTCACGAACGGCTTGTGCCCATCCCGGAGCAATTTGCGACAACTGATTCAGTTGCTCATGTCGGCGCTTAACTGCCGCCCTTATTTCGCACAGCCACTGTAGACGATTGTACTGATCGCGGTATGTTTGCACCAAGCCGAGTTCGGGGTCAACCGCTTCGCCGAAATCTCCAACAGGGCGAAGCTGCACAATGCAGTCACTCAATGCAGCGACGGTCTCACAGTGCTTGGCCGAAGCGTCTTCGATTCTCTTCAAAACGTCCTCTGCCCATGCCTTAATCGCCCTTATTTTTTTGAGTGCGACGCACAACTTAAGGTAATCCGTGAGATCCGTTTCCAGTGCTTGCAAGGTTTTGGCCACGACCTCCTTTTCGGAAATCATGGAAGGGCAGTCAAAGAACGCTTCATGAGAGATACCGTTTGAGTCCAATGCGTCAAACAGCTTGTCAATGCACTCGGCTTTCCACGCAAGGGCCGCCTTAATACCCTCAACATATCGAAATGCCACGTGCTCGGGCTCACTGCTATCCAACTCTGCAAAGCAGCTCACGCCAACGGTTCCCATAAGCGCATCCCATTGAATGGCGCAAGCGTGTCGCTTGTCCATAAGCTCTATGTAATCCAGGATGGCATCGCAGTCCTCGGGCGAAGCCGCCTGTGCCCCGTTGACCGCCACACCATCGGGCAAGCTCTTGACCGAAGAAAGCAACTTTCGCAGGCCCGTTTTAGCTAGGTACTCTTTGTACCCGCTTACAAGCGCGCGCAGTTGTTGATAATCGCTGTTGTCACCAAGCGCAACCTGCCTCGGAAACCACTTGCTTCGATATGACGAAGCCTGCTGTTCAAGCAACTGAACCTCATCGCAGAGACGATACCAGATCGTTTTCTCGCCCTCGCCCCTCAAGGATCTCGCAGCGACCTCTCGCTGCCACTCCTCGCTCAGAGCTCCGTGCATTACAAGGTTCTTCACCGTGCCGAATGCTTCGGACTCATCGTCCAAAACGGGGAGAACAGCCGATCCGACCTCCACCGCTCCCCCATCGTCGAATAGCTCCCAACCGTGGCGACGAATCAGCTCGTCCGCCAAAGAACTGGCTTGGTTGTATTTCTCAAACTCCTGTGCATAGACGTCTGGCTTAGGGAGCAAAGCCATCCAGTCGACATCCTGTAGACAGATCGCCTCTGCCTCATCTTCTTCAGAGGCAATGCCGTTGCTTTGGTAAAGTTCCTCGACAATCGAAATATCAAGCTGCGCCAACAGCTTCACCTGGCCGGGAATAATGTCGCCCAGCTCTTCCTTATTCTTTGCAACAAATTGTGCGGCATCATGCGGAGTGAGGGTTTCATTCCCCAGATCAAACTGTTTGTTCTCGGCCTCTCGTTCAACAAAGGCGGATTTGCGCGCCTTTGCAAGATCAACCAGTATCTCTTCTCGCTGACAAGATAGTTCCTGCACGGATTTATTCAGTTCACTTATCGAATGCTCGCCGAGATGGTTGACGATCGCTTCTACCGAATCACGAGCGTCCTTGCCGTTAGATGCCAACGAAGACACGCAAAGGCTTCTGAGCTCAGGAGGCATCTTGTCGGCAAGAACCGTCAAAGCCTTTGAGGTATAGCTCGTTACAAGCACCCTTTTGCCTTGTGCCAAAAAGCTGCCCATCAGGTTTGCAATCGTATGGGTTTTACCGGTACCCGGAGGGCCCTGAACGAGAACGGCGTCATCTTGCTCGATTCGCTTGGCAATCTCTAACTGCGCACGGTTAGCAGGTTTCGCCAATAGAATCTCGTCGTCTTCTCCGTTTGCCTCCGCCAAGCGCCGAGAAACCATAGACCCGTCCGATAAATCCTCAAGGACCGGGGTGGTTTCATCGTGCGTAAACTCGCCAAGAAGGCCGTTTAAGAACGCAGGGACGCGCTGAGTCTCATCAATCGTTTTTACAATTCTGCCGATAGCGCCCGCGGTTCCATCAGGACGCTGCCTAAAGATTAAATAGAAACCGGGTCGAACGTCTATATCGGCTTCTTGGTCTCGCGCAGCATCAGCGCGGTCAAAATAACGAGACTTGGGCGATAGCTGATTCACGAGCAGTTTGGCTTCACGGGCAATTGCATCACGATCAAGCGGATGCACTTCTTCCTCGTCGAGCCTCTGTTCCGCCTCGCTAATCTTGCTCATCGTCAGATTCTGAGACTGAGACAGCAGGTCCTTTTGAATCAACGTGTCGGAATCGACGTCTTCAACGGAAATGATTCCCTTTTCCGCATCGAGCTGAATCCTCATGTTCCGCGTAAAGACTGGGTGATCCACCCTCTTGTCTTCGGAAAGCCGAACGTTCATCGATGCGGCAACAACCTCGAGTTTATCGGGGTCGCTCTTGAGTTTTTCTTTCATTTTAAACAGGCGCTCATACACCCCAGAGGCTTCTGTCGCCTTAGTTTGGTATGTGACCCATTTGTCTCGCTCGCCGCCCCATTCCTCAAGCAGTTGAGCTCTAGCGGGATCGGACATAAATAGATCTTGAGGCGCTTCTTCATTTGCCTCCGCAAGCTCCTCGGGTGGAAACTTGAACCCTATCTGGTTCTTATAGCTTTCCCATCCGCTTGCAATCCACGGCGCGATCTCATCCGGAGGCTGCGGGCACGTTTTGAACTCCGGTTTAGCGACACTCAAAA
This sequence comes from Collinsella sp. HCP28S3_E9, assembly GCF_052065455.1. Lineage (NCBI taxonomy): Bacteria > Bacillati > Actinomycetota > Coriobacteriia > Coriobacteriales > Coriobacteriaceae > Collinsella > Collinsella sp. HCP28S3_E9. The sequence goes on along the minus strand of NZ_JBQHTZ010000009.1, from coordinate 102,105 downwards.
TCGGACCATCGTTATTAGCGGAATCGCGAAATCGCACCTCGATCCATCCGTTATCTGTTGGCAAGCTCTCCAAATCAATGCAGTCCGAAGCATAATCGCTTACGTTGCGAACGATCTTCATCCTAATCTTGGAGAACTCTTCCAAGTATCCAAAAAGGGCCTCTGCCTTATCTACAACCGATAAGTTATTGAAATCAGAACCCATTTGACACCATCCGCGCAGTCATCTATCTCAGCCAGCACAATATGTTACTAGCTTACGCGGAAAACCTGGTGATATTGGCATTAAATCGACAAGCGTGCGTTTGCATGCCTAGATATCAGTAGGGCCCTCTAACTCAACGGAATGCATCGCACGCATATGAATCGCTACAATCTCATATCAATATAAAATGAGCCCCGGTGACTTGAATCAGAGGTCATTCCCGGGGCCATTGACTTATAGCTTTTTCGCATGAGGACAATTTATCAAATGGTCTTCGGTTGCGAGGACCGACAACGCCCCTACCTCCCCTCTGCCTTCAGCTTCAGCAGCAGGTCGCCCAGCTCGGGGCACTTGCTAGAAAGGCACGTCTCGGCTCGCTCGCCCATCCCCCACCGCTGGCGGATCTCCTGGGCGCGCGGACTCACGTGATAGTCCCCGTCCATCACCTGCTTGAGCAGCTTGGCGGTCACGCGCGCATCGGCAAGGGCGCTGTGGGCGTGACCCGTCGACTCGTCAAACTCGATGCCAAACCACATCGCCGCGTCGCCCAACGAAACGCGCCCATGGCTGCCCACGTCCATGATCGAGGTGTAAAACGCCTGCAGGTCGGCCCAGTCCGTAGGAAATGCGGAAAGATCGATGTGCTTTGCCTGGCACTCGGTCAAAAGCTGTCGACGGTCCGTCCCGCTCCAGCAAACCACCTGGGCGGAGTAGCGACCGATCCAATCGCCGAGCCTTTTGATCACTATGTAGAGCGGATCGGCCATCGCGGTGTCCACGGCCGATATCCCTGTGAGCTCGCGGACGGGAAACGCAACGCCTTCGGTAAATTCCGTCTGCACAAACTGCGAGAACTCGCCCATAACGTTGCCGTGGTAATCGAGCTTGACGGCGCCGACCTCGATAATCTCATTGCGCAGTCCACGTCGCTGGCGCTGCTTTGGCACCGGCGCAAACTCAAAGTCCAGCACGATCTGGCGCGCAAAATTCGTCGTATCGATAGCCGAGATACCCGGCGTCTTTTCAGCTGACACGGTTAGGGCCTTTCTCCGTTGCCTGCCGCTTGCTACATAGGCGGCTACATTGCCGTAAGGATAGGCGCCCGTGCGGACATGGAAGCGGGGCGCAATGCCACGCGCGCCAGGCACACGCCATGCAGGCGGCCCCAAGGGAGTCGCCCGCTCTATTCAAATGCATGAAAAAGATTTAGGCCCGGTGACTTGAATCAGCGGTCATCCCGGGCCCATCAATATGCAGTGTACCTACAGAGGGCTGGTTAATCAAACGGGCTTTCGGTGACGAAGATCTGCGCGTCTATCCCCAATCGCCCAGCGCCGTCTTCTGCCGCCCTTACGAAAGGCTGCTATTCGAGGGAATCACGTTGCTGTTATTATCGAACATATATTCGTATTTATGACCGCGCTTTGATAGAATGGCAGTTGTTGACGGCAGTTCCATGTGCCGGGCAGCGCCCTCCATGCGACGGGAGGTGATGCCCATGACCGATCTGATTGATTTCGTGAAGCTCCTGACCTCTTTGGTCTCGCTCCTCACGGCGCTTATCGGACTTACCGAGGCACTTAAGCAGCGTACGAAGCAAAAGAAGAGGGGTCGACGCCGTTAAGGCATTGACCCCTTGAACTAAGTAACGGCGCTGCCCAGCTATCACCCTTGGGCTGCCGTCGACTTCATTCTACCCACGGTTGCCAGGTTTAACAAATGAATTTTCAGTAACGAGGCCTCGGCGCCCGCTCCTTCGTTCGCTCAACTCGTCGCTCTACTCCAGCCACCACTCAACATCCACGGAGCACTCAACCGAAAATGCTAAAGACCACGCGATCGGGCAAAGCCCCGTCCCCAACAACACAGGACGGTCCCTCAGCTTCCTTTACGTTATAGCTAGCTATATTATACTTTCCGATAATATAGCTAGCTATAACGTAATTCGACAAGCGGCGCACGCAAAAGGGGCGGCACGCCACCGCACGTGGACCGTTCCGGAAGCTCCGGGGCAAATCCACCCTGCGAGCGCTTGTCGGACTTTCCGAGGCACTCAAGCAGCGTCCGAAGCATAAAAAGAGGGGTCGACGCCGTTAAGGCATCGACCCCTTAATCTAAACAACGACACTGCCCAGCTCTTCACCACTTGGGCTGCCGTCAGCCTTATTTTACCCACGGGGCAAGCCCTTTGAAGTGCGGCTTGGCGCCGCATGACGTCGGCGGACGAGGCGATACGTCCGCCGACGAATAGCACCGAATTGGTTACTTCTTGCTCTCGGGCAAGACCAGATCCACAGCGGCATCCTTGGCGGCATCGATGTGCTGAGCCACGACCGGCGTCTGCGGAAGGATCAGGTTGAGCACGATGGCCATGATGGCGGTGGGGGTTACGGCATTGGAGCCGATGACGGTGGACACCCAGGTGGGCATGCCCTCGCCGGCAAGGCAACCGCTGGCCATCCAGATACCCAGGCCAAAGACGACGGAGGTGCCGACGATGGTGGTGGTGCGCTGCGTAAGGCCCTCGCGGGTGAACATGCGCACGCCGTTCATGGTGATGGTGCCAAAGACGCCGACGGTCGCGCCGCCGATGACGGGCTGCGGGATAGCGGAAAGGACGGCAGAAAGCTGCGGGAACAGGCCGGCGATGGCAAAGACGGACGCGATGATCACAAAGACCCACTTGTTGACGACCTTATTGGAGCAGATGATGCCCACGTTCTGGCCAAGGGCGCTGGTGGGAAGACCGCCCAGCAGGCCGCCGGCCATAGAGGTGAGGCCCTGAGACACGATAGCGCCGGAGAGCTCGCGCTCGGTGGGCATGCGGTCGATGGAGCCCAGGCAGGCGGCGGAGACATCGCCGATAACCTGGATGGCAACCATGGGGAACACGACGGCGAGGGTAATGCAGACCTCGGGATCAAACTCGAGCGCGTAGGGCATGAGCTTGGGAAGGGCGAAGACCTGAGCGGTGGCGACGCTGGAGAAGTCGATCATGCCAAAGGGGATGGAGACGATCATGCCAACGATCATGCCAAAGAACACGGATCCCAGCTTGAACGTGCCCTTGCCAAAGTTGGCGAGCGCGAAGACCACGGCGAAGGTGATAAGAGCGACACACCAGGCCTGCGGGGTGCCCCACAGCGGCGTGCCCATACCGCCGGCCATATACTTGACGGCCGTGGGATACAGGGAGACGCCGATGGAGAAGATGACCGTACCGGTCACGACGGGCGGGAACAGCCACTTAATCTTGCTGTAGGCCAGACCAAAGAGGACCGCGACGGCACCGCCGACAATCTCGCCGCCCAGCAGCGCACCAAAGCTAAAGCCCGAGGCGCCCATAGCCTGCAGGGCCGGCAGGAATGCGAACGAGACGCCCATGACGATGGGCAGGCCGCCGCCGATGCGGCGGAAGGGAGCGAAGGCCTGAAGGGCCGTGTCGATTGCCGAAAGAATGAGCGCCACCTGAATGATGTCGGTGCTTTTTCTCATTCTCAATAATAATTTTTTGTTATCAGACTATTTTTCAGCTTAGACAATGCATTTCCGCAGGTCAGGAAAGTGTCTGGTCAAAATAACATCTAACTTTTCTTTTGGTCGACCGCTTACCGCCAAAATCCTACCGTTCGTCTGTATTACGCAATGTACCTGCGAATATACGAGTCAATAGACACCGTGTTACCATGAGAAAAAATTGTTATAAAACTTCCGATTTCATCCAAAGGAGTTGCCCGTGAACGAGACTGTACGTCGCTTTTTGCCGATGGTCGATTTCCTGGAGCAGATACTCGGCAAAAACAGCGAAATCGTGCTGCACGATTTCTCGGATCCCGACCACGCCATCGTCGATATCCGCAACGGCATCGTGAGCGGCCGCAAGGTCGGCGGTCCCGCCACCGATCTGGCACTCAAGATCATGCACGATCCCAAATATCGCGACCTGCCATTTATTACGGGCTACGAGGGGCGCGGTGCCGGTGGCAAGACGTTGGAATCCGCAACGTACTTTATTCGCGAGGATAACGAGATCGTCGGCATGCTCTGCGTCAACACCGATCTTTCCACGGTACGCTCCATCAACGCCATGGCTCAGCAGCTCATGGCCTGCTTCGACGCTGCGCCAAGGCAGGCGGAGCCCGCGTCTATCGAGGTCGAAATTCTTTCGGAGTCTACACAGGAGCTCATCGACCACAGCATTTCCGAATTGCTCGAAAGCCGCGGCCAGGATGTCGCCTCGCTTGGGCAGGCCGATCGCGTGGACGTTATTCGCCACCTTAACGGCAACGGCGTATTTATGCTCAAGGGCGCTGTTGCCTGCGCTGCCACCTCGCTGGGCATCTCGGAGCCCAGCGTCTACCGCTACCTGCAAAAAGTTCGCAAGGAGGGCTAACGAGCAAAATGGAGCGCGGGCAGTCTTTTTGGGACGGGGCTATTTTAGCTACCCTCCCTCTGCCCACGATTTCGATGAGCCGCAAGTAAAATCAATCCTGCATATAGGGGTAGCTAAAATGGCCCCGTCCCAAAAAGACTGCCCTTGGTGGCTCCGCAAGCGATCCGTCACGTGACAAAAGACCCTACAGCTCACACGCGCTGCAGGGTCTTTTTGCATGTCATGTTTAGTTGTTGCCAACGCCTTAGAGAGCGGCGACGACCTCGATCTCGACCAGACCGCCAGCCGGAAGAGCGGCAACCTGGAAAGCGCTGCGCGCGGGGAACGGGGCCTCAAACTTGGAGGCATAAATCTCGTTCACGGCGGCAAAGTCGGCGATGTCAGCCAGGTAGACCGTGGTCTTGACGACATCGGCAAACGTAGCACCGGCAGCGGTCAGCAGGGCCTCGACGTTGGCGAGGGACTGCTTGGCCTGGGCCTCGATGCCCTCGGGCAGCTTACCGGTCGCGGGATCGATGCCCAGCTGGCCGGACAGGAACACCATGTTGCCGGTCTGGATACCGGGAGAATACGGGCCGATGGCTGCGGGCGCGTTATCGGAAGACACGACGGTCTTGCTCATGTTTTTCTCCTTACGATCAAATAGAGAGCGTGAGCGCGGCGTTCGCACCGGGAGGCACGGTTCGGTCTGAACACCGCGCTTGATTGGGATAGTAGGGGATGATTTTGCCAGATGCAAGATAATTATCAGATTGCGATAATATTTTATCGCCCAACGGTTTCCCCGAACCGCTGAACGGTTCTCCACGGGGTCAGCCAGCCCAGGCTACTGAAGACTTTGTCCTGCTTAGGCTGCGGGCATCGCCCATCGCGACGGCGCCACTATACTTTTGAGTATCTGAGCATTTTGAAAGGCAGGATATGACCGCAACCGCCAGCCGAACCACCAACCGCAGGCCCGAGCTTCTGGCCCCCGCCGGAGGCCCGGAGCCCTTTGCCGCCGCGCTCGCCGCCGGGGCAGACGCCATCTACTGTGGCATGGGCAGCTTCAACGCCCGCCGCAAGGCAACCAACTTTACCGATGAGGCCTTTGAACAGGCCTGCCGCGCTGCGCACCTGGCCGGCTCGCGCGTCTACGTCACGGTCAACATCGTCATCAAGCAGTCCGAGATGAGCGATGCACTGCAGCTCATCCACCGCTGCTCCACGCTGGGCGCCGACGCCTTCATTATCCAGGACTGGGGCCTGTTCTTTGAGGTCAGGCGCACCATGCCCGGCATCGAAACCCATATCTCGACCCAGGCGAACATCCACGATGACCGCGGAACCATCTGGTGCCGCGAGCAGGGCGCCGACCGCGTGACCCTCTCGCGCGAGCTTTCCATCGACGAGATCGCCGCCATCCACGACGCCGCGCCCGACGTTGACCTGGAGGTCTTTAGCCACGGCGCCATCTGCTTTTGCTACTCGGGCCTGTGCCTGCTCTCGAGCTTTGCCATGGCGGGCCGCTCGGCCAACCGCGGCATGTGCGCTCAGCCCTGCCGTCTGCCCTACGAGCTGATCGACGAGAACGGCCGCACGCTCTCCCCCGCCGGTCGCGAGCGCGCGCTATGCCCGCGCGACACCAACACTTCACAGCTTGTTCGCCGCCTGTATGACGCCGGCGCCGCATCGCTCAAGCTCGAGGGCCGTATGAAGGCGCCCGATTACGTGTACTCCATTGTCGATGTGTATCGTCACCAGATCGATGACATGCTGGCCGGGGCCATCGTAGATAAGGACGAGGACGCCGCTCGCCAGCGCCAACTCAAGCGCTGCTTTAACCGCGACTTTACGCACGCCTATCAGGACGGCACCTCGGGCGACGAGATGATGAGCTACGAGCGCTCCAACAACCGCGGCCAGATCGTGGGCACGGTGCTGGGCAGCCGTATGGCCAACCGCGACGTGCGCGGGCTCAAACCCGACGACCGTCGTCGCCGCGCCGCCATCGCCCGCATTGAGCTGTTTGAGCCCGTGGGCAAGGGCGACTTGTTGGAACTTCGCCACGACGACGAGTTCGATCAGTTCCTGACTACCATCGCCGCCGATGATGCCGCCGCCGGCGACATCATCGAGTGCCACGTGCCCCGCAGCATGCCCGAGGGCTGCCGCGTTCGTGTGATTCGCAGCCAGCGCGCCATTGACGCTGCCGGCGCCGCGCTCAAGCGCGATGTGCTACGCCGCCGCGCCGTAGACGTGTCCGTCGCGGCGCGTCTGGGCGAGCCGTTTACCGTCACGCTCACCTGCTGCGACGACCCCACGCTCACCGCCACCGCCACCGGCTTTACCGTCGAGGCCGCCAAGACCCGCGCGGTTGAGGCGTCCGATCTGGTGGAGCACGTGGGCCGCATGGGCTCCTCTCCCTTTGAGGCCGCGAGCTTTGATGTGGCGCTCGATGAGAGCTGTGGCATGGGCTTCTCCGCTGTGCACAAGGTGCGCGCCGCCGCTTGCAAGGCGCTCGAGGAGGCCATTCTGGCGCCTTACGAGGAGCGCGCGAAAACGCTCGAGCTGCCGGCGATTGTCACCAGTGATTCCCGCCCCGCGCCCGAGCACTACCGCGATGAGCCGCAGATCTGCGCCACCGTCACCTCGCTCGAGGCCGCCGAGGCAGCGCGCGCGGAGGGAGCCGCGCGCATCTACATGACCACCGACGCGCTCGATGCGGCCGAGCTCTCCCCCGCCGATGCGTTTGAGCAGGGTATTGTTCCCGTGCTCGATGAGGTCTGCCGCGCCGTCGACCACGCGCGCGTCGACCCGTGGGTCGTTGCCGGTGCCACGGTCGCTATTGGCAACATCTCTGAGCTTGCCCTGGCCGCCCAGGTTGGTGCCACGGCCGAGATTCGCTCTTGCCTGCCCGTGCACAACACGCCTTGCATGGAGGCACTCGCCGAGCGCGGAGCCGGGGCGTTTTGGCTCTCGCCCGAGATCACGCTCGACGAGATTATCTCGCTTGGTACCTCCGCGCCCGCGGCCCTGGGCATCACCGTTTTCGGCCGCCCGCGCGTTATGACGAGCGAGCACTGCATCCTGCAGGTGGCCAATGGCTGCATCCACGATTGCGCCCACTGCCGCCTGCGCGCCCGCAAGCTGTCGCTCAAGAATATCGACGGCAAGGTCATGCCGGTGCGTACCGACATCCACGGCCGCTCGCGCCTGTACGACGCCTACCCCATCGACCTCACACCGCAGGTTCCACAGCTGCTCGACGCCGGCGTGCGCCGTCTCATGGTCGACGGAACCCTGCTCGAGGCCGATGAGATTGGCCGCGCCGTCGCACGCGTCCGTCGCGCCGTCGAGGCCGCGCAGGCCGGCCGTAAGCCCGCCGCCCGCCTGCGCGGCGCCACTTCGGGCTGCATGTTTGTGGGAATTAGCTAACCGAAAGGCTTACACGTGAACGAAGAACCCCAAGTCCTCTATTGCGACGCCTGGCTCATGGCCATCGATAAGCCCGCCGGCATGATCGTCCACGGCGACGGCACCGGCGAGCGCACGCTTACCGACTATGCCAGCGACCTTTTGCTGGCGATGGGCGACGGCTTTGCCGCGACCGACATGCAGCCGCTCAACCGTCTGGACCGCGACACCACCGGCGTGGTGTTGTTCTCGCTCGACAAGCAGACGCAGCCCGCCTTTGACCAGATGGTCATCGACCACGCCTTCGAAAAGCACTATCTGGCGCTCGCCGAAGGCAAGATCGACTGGAACGAAAAGCTCATCGACAAGCCCATCGCCCGCGATCGCCACGATAGCCGCAAGATGCGCGTCGGCGCCAACGGCAAGCCGTCGCAGACGCGCGTCAAGGTGCTCAAGCGCCTTAAGAGCCGCCGAGGCCTGCCCACCCGTTCGTATATCGATGTTGAGCTGCTCACGGGCCGCAAACACCAGATCCGCGTGCACCTGGCAAGCGAGCATCATCCCCTGGTTGGCGACGACCTGTACGGAACGCCGCGCCCCTGTGGCCTCATGCTCCATGCCCACAGCGTATCCTTTACCCATCCCGTAACCGGCGAGCACATCTACATCGAAGCCCCCTGCCCCTGGGAGCCCTAAAACCTGCCAAAAAGGGACAGGTTTATTTTGGCAGGTTTTATCTGGGCAAACGTCAAGCCGCCACGATGGCTCAGCCGCGGCCCCAAAACATCTCGATCTGTAACAGTTAGAACCCATTTTCCGGCCTATCTGTTACAGATCGAGACATTCAAATCCCCCTCAAGGGAAAATCTCGATCTGTAACAATAACTCGGCAAAATCGGTCCCAGATGTTACAGATTGAGACAAAGGGATGGCGCGGTTCGGAAGTATCTCAATCTGTAACATCTAACCCACTTTTAACGGTCCAGTTGTTACAGACTTAGACAAACCGGCGGACAACGAAAGCGGCAACGCCTGTGATGGACGTTGCCGCTTTTCTATTGAGAAAACTACTCGGTTTTCGTTACTAACCACCACAATGGGGACAGGCACCTTTGTGATGGTTTTGGCCTTGTCCCGTCGCTAGACCGTGATGACGTTGTCCATTGCCCGATACTTGGCGGGCACCTCGCCCGCGGTAATAATCGTTGCGTCGCGAAAGTCCGCGAACTTGACGGGCGCCACCATACCAAATTTACTGGCATCCGAGATTACAAAGCGCTTGGCCGTATGGCGCATCGAGATGCGCTTTACTTGTGCCTCCTCGATATCGGGCGCCGTGAAGCCCTGCTCGGCGGCAATGCCGTTAGAACCCCAAAAGCCACAGTTGAAGTTGTAGCGGTCTAAGGTTGCCAAGGCATCGGGGCCAACGAGTGCTTCGGTCTCGGGCTTGAGCTCGCCGCCCAGCACCACGGTACGCATGCCGCGCAAAGCGAGGTGCTGAGCATGGAGCACGGAATCGGTCACATAGGTGACATCTTCAAGGTGTGGAAGATGCTCGATGAGCTTGAGCGTCGTCGAGCCCGAGTCGATGTATACAAAGCTCTCGGGCTCCACCAGCGCCGCGGCGCGGGCGCAGATACGCTCCTTATCGTCGTTATGGAGGTCGCTGCGCTCATTGAGCGTTAGGTCGCGCGTCACGTGTGCGCGCTCAAGACTTGTCGCTCCGCCGTGGACCTTGGCGATACGGTGTGCTCGATCGAGCGTCTGCAGATCGCGCCGAATGGTAGACGCCGTTACGCCCAGGGTATCGGCAAGCTCTTGCACAGTAACCGAGCCAGCCTGCTGGACCATCGACACGATTGCGTTGAGCCTATCCTCCGCAAGCATCGCTTACTCCTCCTCGGGGTACACGACTCCCCAGTCGGCGCGGAGCTTGGTCATAAGCTCCATAACATCAGAAGCATAATCCAGAAGCGCGCGCTTCGAATCATCGCCGGCAACGGCCTTCTCCAGGTCGGCCATCTCGTAGCACAGGGCGTAAGCCTCGGTGCCGGTGTGGACCTCCTCACGGTGCCCGTCCGCAGTCCACACGATGGTCGCGTGATCGGCGCGGGGATACTCGTTGACCTCGATATAGCACTTGTCAAAGCTGATGACCGAGCGCTTGGGTTGCTTGGAGTGGAGCGTAAGGCTCACCACGCCCAGCTGCTGCTCGGCATTACGGCAGACAATGCCGCCCGCAACGTCAACGCCGGTCTCGCAGGTGTTGCCGAGCGAAACGACCTCAACAGGCTGGCTTGCCATAAAGAGGCGCATGACGGACAGGGCATACACGCCAATATCGAGCATGGCACCGCCAGCAAGGTTGCGATTGTAGAAACGGTTGGTCAGGTCGCCGTATTCCTTGTAGCTGCCAAAGTTGAGCTGAGCGAGGTTCATGCGGCCAAACTCGCCGGCATCCATGCGGCGGCGCAGCTCCCGATACAAGGGCATGTGGAGCACCGTGGTGGCGTCCATAAGGACCACGTTATGCTCGTCGGCAATGGCACGTGCTTCGTCGAGCTCGGCGGAGTTGAGGGTGATGGCCTTCTCGCAGAGCACGTGCTTGCCAGCTGCCAGAGCGGCGCGCAGGTAGGTGATATGCGTGTTATGCGGCGTGGTGATATAAACGGCGTCGATGTCGGGATCGGCGTAGAGGTCCTCAACCGTCTCGTACACCTTCTCGACGCCATACTGCTCGGCAAAAGCCTGAGCCTTGGAGAGCGTACGGTTGACGACGCCCGCAAGCTTGCGGCCGGCAAGGGCGAGAGACTGGGCCATCTGGTTGGCGATAACGCCGCACCCGATCACAGCCCAACGAAGCTCGGGAGCCGTAAAGATGTCGTTAGGGAACGGCTTGTCCTGGACCGAGGCAAACGCCGCCTTAGCGGCTGCTTCGGCGTCGAGCGGAGCCTGTCTGGAATCTGTCATCATGTGCCTCCTGAGTTATCGGAAGTTCTTCATTTCCAACAACCTTATAATCGCACAAATTTGCGCGTGTTTGCTTGTATTTGCGTGTTTATTTGTTTATCGGTTATTATTAAACCATAATTAGCAGATATTTGCGCGGCTATGCGCATTATCGCGCAAGACTCTGTGCGTAAATACGCATGCATCGATCGTTATGATGCAGAAAAAGGCGGAACACCAAAACCCCTAAAGGCAAAGCAGGCTGTCTTACTCTGCCCCCTAGGGGCATCAGACATCAAAAGATCATCCCTAACTGCCGGCACATAAGGACTGTCCCAGGCTGCCGGAACCTGGGGGCGTTCCCCGTACGACGCTTTCGTGGCAAGACTGTCCCCATCAACTAGCCGTTTAAGAACGTCCCCAACGACTAGTCATTTATGTCTATCCCCAATGAGTAGCCACTCATTTAAGTCTGTCCCCAATGAGTAGGGATAGAAAAAGGCCCGGGTGCCGTGGCATCCGGGCCTTTGCTAGCAACTTACATGTTGCGGGCAGCTTAGAACTTGTGGCCGCACTTCTTGCAGACGCGCAGCTTGTTCTTGCCGTCCTTCTCGTGACCGACGCGGGTAACCTTACCGCACTCGGGGCAAACGAGATTGACGTTGGAGGCATCGATGGGAGCCTCCTGCGAAACGATGCCGCCCTGCTGGTTGGCAGCGTTGGGCTTGACGGCCTTCTTGACGACCGAAACGCCCTCGACAACGACCTTGTTCTCGGCAGGGAGAGCACGCAGGACAACGCCCTGCTTGCCGCGATCCTTACCAGAGAGAACCTGGACCTTATCGCCCTTCTTGATATACATATATCTCCCCTAACTACAGGGTCTCGGGAGCGAGCGAGACGATCTTCATGTACTTCTTGTCACGAAGCTCGCGAGCGACGGGCCCGAAGATACGGGTGCCGACGGGCGAACCATCGTTGTTGATGACAACGCAGGCGTTATCATCAAAGCGAATGTAGGAGCCATCCTTGCGGCGGATCTCCTTAACGGTGCGAACGACGACGCAACGGACAACGTCCTTCTTCTTGACGTTGGCGCCAGGGGTAGCCTCCTGGACAGCACCGATGAACACATCGCCGATGCCTGCATAACGACGCTTGGAACCGCCAAGCACCTTGATGCAGCGAATCTTGCGAGCGCCGGAGTTGTCGGCGACGTTCAGCATGGTTTGCATCTGAATCATGGTAGATGTTCCTCCGAACTAAGAACCGAAGAGAGGTGCGCAGCCTTTATGCGGCCCGTGGTATGCAAGCCAGGCATACGCACATCTTCGGAAACGTACAAGTCGTAAGAGCGACTGCTTATTTAGCGCGCTCGACGACCTCGATGAGGCGCCAACGCTTCATCTTGGACATAGGACGGGTCTCCATAACGCGGACGGTGTCGCCCACGCCAGCCGTGCACTCCTCGTCGTGAGCGTGCAGCTTCTTGGAGCTGGTCATCATCTTGCCGTACTTGGGGTGACGCTTGCGCTCGGTGATGGTGACAACGATGGTCTTGGCACCGGAGACGGAGGTAACGACACCCGTACGGACCTTACGCGAGTTACGCGAATCAGTCATGTTCTCTCCTTAGGTCCTACTCGGCGACAGCGGACTTCTCCGCTGCGATCTCGCGGGCGCGCTGCTCCGTGAGGACGCGAGCGATGTCCTTCTTCACGGTGTTGACGCGAGCGGTGTTGTCCAGCTGGCTGGTGGCCATCTGGAAACGAAGGTTAAAGAGCTCGGCGCGCATTTCCTTCAGCTTCTCAACGAGCTGAGCGTCCGAGAGCTCACGAATCTCTGCGGGCTTCATTAGTTCTCCTCCTTGGCGGCGGCGGCGTCCTCAGCAGCCCACTTGGCCTCGAGAGCGGCCTCCTCAGCCATCTCCTTCTCGATGCGCTGCTCGGCGTTCTTGGCAGCAACAATCTTGGTCTTGATGGGAAGCTTGTGCTGTGCAAGACGCAGAGCCTCGCGAGCGACCTCCTCGGGAACACCCTTGACCTCGAACATGATGCGGCCGGGCTTGACGACGGCCACCCACTCCTCGGGGTTACCCTTACCAGAACCCATGCGAGTCTCGGCAGGCTTCTTGGTGATGGGCTTATCGGGGAAGATCGTGATGTAGACACGACCGCCACGCTTCATGTAGCGGGTCATGGCAATACGAGCGGCCTCGATCTGACGGTTGGTGATCCAATGGGCCTCGAGAGCCTGGATACCAAACTCGCCGAAATGCAGCTCGGTATTACCCTTGGCCTGGCCCTTCATGGAGCCACGCTGCACCTTGCGGTGAAGAATACGCTTAGGGGCAAGCACTACTGACCCCTCCTCTCGGAGTTACGACGACGAGGACGGGAAGAGCCCTCGAGTGCAGGGTTGGGAACAGGCTGGCCCGGGAGCTTCTCGCCCAGGTAGATCCAGACCTTCACGCCGCAAGCGCCCATGGTGGTGCTGGCGACAGCCGTGCCGTAGTCGATCTTGGCACGGAGGGTGTGCAGAGGCACGCGACCCTCACGGTACCACTCACGACGGCCCATCTCGGCACCGCCGAGACGACCGGAGCACTGGATACGGATGCCCTTGGCGCCGGCCTTGCGGGCGGACTGGACAGCCTTGCGCATAGCGCGACGGAAGGCAACGCGGCCCTCGAGCTGCTCAGCGATAGACTGAGCAACGAGGTTGGCGTCGAGCTCGGGGCGCTTGATCTCGACAACGTCGACGGAGAGCTGGCCCTTGGAGACGCCAGCGACCTTCTCGAGCTCGGTACGGAGGGTATCGATCTCGGCACCCTTCTTACCGATGACAACGCCGGGGCGAGCGGTGAAGATGATGACCTTCACCTTGTCGCCAGCGCGCTCGATCTCGACGCGGGAGACAGCTGCGCGGGAGAGACGCTTCTCGAGGTACTTGCGGATCTCGAGATCGTTACCGAGGGTCTTAGCGTAATCCTTCTCTGCGAACCAGCGGGAGCGCCAGTTCTCGGTGATGCCAAGACGGAAGCCGGTGGGGTAGACTTTCTGACCCATACAGCTTTACGCCTCCTTTCGAGGAGCAACGACGACGGTGATGTGGGAAGTACGCTTCAGAATGCGAGAAGCGGAACCCTTGGCGCGGGGACGGATGCGCTTAAGCGTCGGACCCTCGTCAACATAGGCAGCAGCGACAACCAGGTTGTCGGCACGCAGACCGTTGTTGTTCTCGGCGTTCGCAACGGCGGAACGGAGAACCTTCTCGACATCCACGGCGACGGCGCGGTCGCAGAAGTGGAGGATGTCGAAGGCCTGAGCGACAGGCTTGCGGCGGATCAGATCGACCACCAGGCGGGCCTTGCTGGGGGAAACACGCACGTACTTAGCGACGGCGCGAACCTCGGTGGCCTCAGTTTCAATAGACTTAGTTGCCATTTACGGTTAACCCCCTATTTGGCCTTGTGGCCACGGAACGTACGAGTCGGCGCAAACTCGCCGAGCTTGTGACCAACCATGGACTCGGTAACATACACGGGCACATGCTTGCGGCCGTCGTGGACGGCGATGGTGTGACCAACCATCTCGGGGAAGATGGTGGACGCGCGGGACCAGGTCTTCACGACGTCCTTCTTGCCAGCCTCGTTCATCGCGGTGATACGCGAGAGAAGGCGAGTCTCCACGAACGGGCCCTTTTTGAGACTTCTGCTCATAAGTGCTTTCTCCTAAAACTCGGTATCCGAAATTACTTCTTACGGCGACGAATGATGTGCTGGTTCGAGACCTTCTTCTTCTTGCGCGTACGAAGGCCCTTCGTCGGCTTACCCCAGGGGGTAACAGAGGGACGACCAGAGGTGTGGTTCTTGCCCTCGCCACCGCCGTGCGGGTGGTCGACAGGGTTCATAACGGTACCGCGGACGGTCGGGCGCACGTTCATGTGACGCTTACGGCCGGCCTTGCCGATGACGATGTTGGCGTGATCAGCGTTGCCGACCTCACCGACGGTGGCGCGGCAGGTAACGAGGATGCGGCGCATCTCAGAGGAAGGCATACGGACGATGGCGTACTTGCCCTCCTTACCCATCAGCTGGCAGGAGTTACCGGCGGAACGGGCGATAGCGGCGCCCTTGCCCGGCTGGAACTCGACGGCGTGGATGAGCGTACCGACGGGGATGTCGGCGAGGGGCAGAGCGTTGCCCGGCTTGATGTCGGCGTCAGAACCGGACATGACGGTCTGACCGACCTCGAGGCCCTTGGGGGCCAGGATGTAGCGCTTCTCACCGTCAGCATAGTGCAGCAGAGCGATGCGAGCGGAACGGTTCGGATCGTACTCGATCGTGGCAACCTTGGCGGGCACGCCGTCCTTGTTGCGCTTGAAGTCGATCACGCGGTAACGACGCTTCACGCCGCCGCCCTGGTGGCGGGTGGTGATGCGGCCGTTGTTGTTACGACCGGCCTTCTTGGGCAGGGGCTCGAGAAGAGACTTCTCGGGCTTGGTACAGGTGATCTCGGAGAAGTCGGAGATCGTCTGCCAACGCCTACCAGCGGAGGTCGGCTTAAGGTGCTTTACAGCCATTACAATCCCTTTCAATAGGTATCCGTTAGCCATCGCAGACAGGGATTCGAGGTTCTGCCTCGGGTGCGATGACACCGGACGTATACACGGTTCCGGGCGTGTCCATTTTATACGCCCAAAACCTTGAGCTCTCGCCTCCCCTATTTGGGAGGCATGAGCTCACTCAACAGCAGCGAGTCTTAGGCCTGGTTGCCAAAGACCTCGATGGTGTCGCCCTCGGCCAGCGTAACGATGGCCTTCTTCCAAGAACGGGTCTTGCCGGCGACATAGCGCACGCGCTTGGTCTTGGGCTTGACCGTCAGGGTGTTCACGCGAACGACCTTGACGCCGAAGATCTCCTCGACAGCGTCCTTGATCTGATACTTGTTAGCATCCTTGGCGACCTCGAACGTGTACTTGTTCTGCTCCATGCCGGAGAAGGAACGCTCGGACACGATCGGACGGATGATGATCTCGTGGGCGGTCATTTATGCAAGCACCTCCCCGAAGTGAGCGGCGATGTCGGCGGGCATCAGCACAGCGTTGTTGTTGACGAGATCATAGGTGTTGGCCTCGTCGGCAGTGATGATGAACGTCTTGGGAATGTTGCGGAACGACAGGTAGGCGTTGACGTCCTCATCGCGAACGATGATGGTCAGACGCTTGCCCTCAAGGCCAAGAGCCTTGAGCATGGCAACGGCAGCCTTGGTGGAAGGCTTCTCGAAGCCGTAGTCGTCGACGAGCACGAGCTCGCCATCGGCCAGCTTGGCGGACAGCGCAGAGCGCATAGCCAGCTTGACCTCCTTGTTGTTCATACGCTTAGCGTAGGAACGGGGCTTGGGGGCGAAGACAACGCCACCGTGACGCCACTGGGCAGCACGGATGGAACCCTGGCGGGCACGACCGGTGCCCTTCTGACGCCAAGGCTTCTTACCGCCACCGGAAACCTCAGAGCGGCCCTTAGCGGACTGGGTGCCCTGACGCCAAGAGGCCATCTGGCACTTGACGATGTGGTGCATAACGTGGATGTTCGGCTCGATGCCGTACACCTCAGCGGCGAGCTCGGCCTCGGCGACCTTCTTGCCCTCGCTGTTCTTTACTTCAAACTTTGCCATTTAAGTGTTCTCCTTGGTATGACGCTGGGCTAAATGGGCTGGGCCCTTAGGCCATACGGATGGCGACGAGACCATTCTTGGCACCCGGGACAGCGCCCTTGACCAAGATGAGGTTCTGCTCGGCATCGATGCGGACAACGGAAAGGTTCTTGACGGTAACGCGCTCGTTACCCATGTGGCCGGCCATCTTGACGCCCTTGAGGACGCGCGCAGGATAGGCGCACTGACCGATAGAACCGGGGTGACGCTGGAAGTGAGAACCATGCGTCATAGGACCGCGGCGCTGACCCCAGCGCTTGATGCGACCCTGGAAGCCCTTACCCTTGGAGGTACCGATGACGTCGACCTTCTCGACATCAGCGAAATCAGCGACGGTGACGACCTCGCCGACCTTGTGCTCCTCGCCGTTCTCGACGCGGACCTCACGAAGGAAGCGGACAGGCTCGACGCCGGCCTTGGCGAAGTGACCAGCCATGGGCTTGTTCACGTTCTTGGCCTTGATGTCGCCGAAACCGATCTGGACGGCGTCATAGCCGTCGGTTGCCTGAGTTTTAACCTGCGAGACAGCGCAGGGGCCAGCCTGGATGACCGTGACGGGAACGACGTTGTCATTCTCGTCCCAAACCTGGGTCATGCCAATCTTGCGGCCGAGAATCATGCTGATCAAGATATGATCCCAACTCTCGCGTGGTCTTGGGACAATGCGTACACCACCGAGCGTACGCCCCTAGAGGACCACTACTTACACGACGTGCTCCCCAGCCTTGTATTGCGTCCGGACTACCTGACAACCCTATTAAGCAGGCATTTTGTCCAGCCAGAATACTCCCCTGGTTTCACACAGCTGTTTAGTATACACGGCTGCGGGCGTATCCATCGAGATTCATATTTCACTCACATTGTTTACGCAGGTAAAGTGCGTGGCACGTTCCCAGTGTGCGGCGGAGGGGGCGGGCCTGAGACTTATTAAGGTTGCTGCTCTACAGTCCTGCTCACGACGGAGAGCACATTAAGTGCTCTCCTGTTCGTGCGGAACTCGCGACAACCTTAATAAGTCTCAGGCCCGCCCCCTCCGCCGCACACTGGGAACGCCACGTTGATGTCTGCTTAACTCTGCTCGCTCAGCTAATGACTTTGTTGGGGATCCACAATTTGCTGCAAGGTGAACTTGCATTGGGGCGTATCGTCCTCTTCTCGCGCATCGTCGAAATCGACGATCATAATGGCGCAGTTGGGGAGTTTTGCTGGGAGCTCGAAACCCTCTGGGGCTGCAGCCTTGATGAATTGGCGGCTGGCGCTGCCGTGGCTTACTGCTAGGAGGGTTTCGATGCCCTCGGCGCCCATGAGATTGGTGAGGGTGTCTACCATGCGTTCTTGCAGCGCTTTGCTTCCTTCTCCTCCAAAGGGGACCAAATCCTCGCCCGGATCCCAAACGTCGGTAGGCAATGCGTCGTGCGGGCCTTCCTCGAAGGTCCCATAGCCGCGCTCGATGATGCCTTCGCAGGGCTCGACAGTAGCATCCGGACCGAGGATCTCGCATGCGACGAGACTTGCCGTGTCCATGGCTCGGCCTAAAGGCGATGAGACCACTTTGTCGGGGACGACGCCGTGGGCTTTGAGCCATTCGGCTGCCGCTTGGGCCTGTTGACGGCCCAAATCGGTAAGCGGTGAATCACAGCGACCCTGGACGAGCTTTTTTACGTTGAATTCCGTCTGGCCGTGGCGGAGCAGATACAGCCTCTTCATATTCTCCCCTTCTGTATAACGTGCTTTGCCGGCGCAGACCTACTCGTGGGTATGCCCTACGTAGTCATCGTCGATCGTAATCTTGGCAATCGACTTGGGATATTCCGATTCGACCCTCTGGGCCAACGCGTGCTTGAGCTCATCGGACCCCATGCCCAAATCCGAGGGACGCACGCAGTCAAAGATCACGTTGGTGTGCGTAGGACCCGGCACACAGCGCAGGTCATGAATCGAAAGGCGGCTATCGATCTGTTGGGCCATGGCGTGAATGCGCAAGCGCATGCTCGCCACCTTGGGATCATCGGTCACGATGGGATCGTAGTGAAGCGTGACAATCATGTCGTCTTCGTCCCTAAATGCCTGTTCAATGTTATCGAGCGTGTCATGACTTTCCAGCGGGCTGGCCTCGGCCGCCATCTCGGCGTGAGCGCTTGCGAACTTCCTGCCCGGGCCGTAGTCGTGAACCATTAGGTCATGAACGCCCAAAACGCCAGGGTAGCTCATGATCTTGCCGCGAATATGTTCGACCAGCTTGGGATCGGGCGCCTGACCCAAAAGCGGGCTCACCGTATCCTGGATGAGCTCAAAACCGCTCCAGCCAATATAGGCGCCAACGGCAAGGCCGACCCAAGCATCAAGATTGATATGCGTCACCTGCGAAACAATTGCGCACGCTAACACGGCGCCTGTGGCAAGGACATCGTTCTTGGAATCCTGCGCGGTCGCATGCAGCGTCTCAGACTCAATACGGTCACCGAGCTTTTGGTTGAGAGCCGCCATCCACAGTTTAACAGCCATCGAAAGCGCCAAGACTGCCACCAGGGCAAGCGAGAACTCGACGGGTTCGGGGTGGACGATGCGCTCAAACGAGGACTTCACAAGTTCGAGACCGATGAACAGCACGAGCGCCGCCACGACCAGACCCGAGAGATACTCGTAGCGGCCATGGCCGTAAGGGTGCTCGGGGTCTGCCGGCTTGCCCGCCAGCTTAAAGCCAAGCACGCTCACGATGTTTGAGCTGGCATCGGACAGGTTGTTCATGGCGTCCGCCACAATCGAAACCGATCCCGACAGCACGCCAATTGCACCCTTCGCAGCGCATAGTGCCACATTGGCGAGAATACACACCACGCCCGTCAACGTGCCCACGCGCGCACGGTCGCCCTGCGCACGACGAACGATCCACTCGACCATCTATATCTGCCCCCAACAGTTTTACTCATACACCCGTTTGTCGAATAGCTCAGTAGTGTAGACCCTTTACCCCATCGATACAAAAAAGGCCGCAACCCTTAGGGCTGCGGCCTTACAAATCGCACTATCGAGCAAAAAGCTTAGAGCTTGATGTCGATGTCGACGCCAGCGGGGAGGTCGAGACGCATGAGCGAATCAACGGTGCCCGAGGTGGGGTCGAGGATGTCGATGAGGCGCTTGTGGGTGCGCATCTCGAACTGCTCGCGGGAGTCCTTGTCCTTGTGCGGCGAGCGGATAACCGTGTACAGGTTGCGCTCGGTGGGCAGGGGGACAGGACCGGAAACGCGAGCGCCGGTCTTCTGAGCGGTCTCGACGATGAGCTTCGCGGACTGATCGACGACCTCGTGATCATAGCCCTTGAGGCGAATGCGGATCTTCTGGGTAGCCAACTTAAACCTCCAAAGAGTGCGAGAGATGTTCTCGCGGATTACGTAACAGGGAGCTCGAACTTAGGCGTTCTTGCTCATGACCTCGTCCACGATGGACTTGGGCGCAGGCTCATAAGAGTCGAACTGCATCGTGTAGGATGCACGGCCCTGGGTCTGGGAGCGAAGGTCGGTAGCGTAACCGAACATCTCGCCCAGCGGCACCTTGGCACGGATGAGCTTGGTGTTCTTGCGATCCTCCATGCCCTCGATCTTGCCGCGGCGACCGGAGAGGTTGCCCATAACGTCGCCCATGTACTGCTCGGGGGTCTCGACCTCGACAGCCATGATCGGCTCGAGCAGCTGCGGATCGGACTTCTTGAGGGCGTCCTTGATAGCCATGGAACCGGCGATCTTGAAGGCGGCCTCGGAGGAGTCGACCTCGTGGTAAGAACCGTCGAACAGGGTGACCTTAACGTCGAGGACCGGGAAGCCGGCGATAACACCGGTGTTCAGGGCCTCCTGGATGCCCTTGTCGATGGACGGGATGTACTCCTTGGGCACGACGCCGCCGACGATAGCGTTGACGAACTCGTAGCCGAAGCCCTCCTCCATCTTCTCGAGCTTGATGACGGCGTGGCCGTACTGACCGCGACCGCCGGACTGACGGACGAACTTGCCCTCAGCCCTCTCGACGTCGTGACCAGCGGTCTCGCGGTAGGCAACCTGGGGCTTACCGACGTTAGCGTCAACCTTGAACTCACGGAGCAGACGGTCAACGATGATCTCGAGGTGCAGCTCGCCCATGCCGGCGATGATGGTCTGGCCGGTCTCGTGGTTGGTGGACACCGTGAAGGTCGGATCCTCCTCGGCGAGCTTGGTCAGAGCCAGGGACATCTTGTCCTGCTCGGCCTTGGTCTTGGGCTCGATGGCAACGTCGATAACGGGCTTAGCGAACTCGATCTTCTCGAGGACGATCTCCTTGCCCTCGGCGCACAGGGTGTCACCGGTGGTGGAGTTCTTGAAGCCGACGCAGGCGACGATGTCACCGGCGCAAGCGTCGTCACGGTCGATACGCTCGGCGGCGTTCATCTCGAGGATGCGGCCGAGGCGCTCGCGCTGACCGTTGGAGGCGTTGACCACGTAGGAGCCGGACTCGGCGCGACCGGAATAAACGCGGACGTAGGTGAGCTTACCGACGAACGGGTCGGTCATGATCTTGAAGACTAGGCCGGAGAAGGGCTCGTCGAAGGAGGGATGACGCACGATCTCCTCGCCGGTTTCCGGATCGGTACCGGTGACGGCCTCAACGTCGAGGGGGCTGGGCAGGTAGTCGACGACAGCGTCGAGCAGCTCCTGAACGCCCTTGTTCTTGTAGGCGGAGCCCACAAAGACGAGGTTGAGCTCGTTGGCCAGAACGCCCTTGCGCAGAGCAGCCTTGAGCTCCTCGACGGTGAAGTCCTCCTCCATGAGGATCTTCTCCATGAGCTCGTCGTCAAAGCTGGCAGCGGCGTCGAGGAGCTCCTCGCGCTTGGTGGCAGCGATGTCGGCGAACTCAGCCGGGATCTCATCCATCGGCTCGGGGTAGGTCATGCCCTTCTCGTCGGCCTTGAAGTCCCATGCAGTCATGGTGACCAGGTCGATGACGCCCCAGAAGTTGTCCTCGGCGCCCATCGGGACCTGAGCGGCCACGGCGTTAGCGTCGAGACGATCCTTCATGGTCTCGATAGCGTTGAAGAAGTCAGCGCCCACGCGGTCATACTTGTTGATGAAGGCGATGCGGGGAACGTTGAAGGTAGAAGCCTGACGCCAAACGGTCTCAGACTGGGGCTGGACGCCGGCAACGGCGTCGAAGACGGCGACAGCGCCATCGAGGACGCGCAGGCAGCGCTCGACCTCGGCGGTGAAGTCAACGTGGCCCGGGGTGTCGATGATCTGGATGCGGTAGTCCTTACCGTCCTTGTTCCAGAAGCACGTGGTAGCAGCGGAGGTAATGGTTACGCCGCGCTCCTGCTCCTGAACCATCCAGTCCATGGTGGCAGCGCCCTCATGGACCTCACCGATCTTGTGGGTCTTACCGGTGTAGTAAAGAATACGCTCGGTCGTGGTGGTCTTACCGGCATCGATGTGGGCCATGATGCCGATGTTACGGGTATCGGAAAGCTTGTGCTTAGCCTTAGCCATGTTAGTTCCTTACCTTAACTTACCAACGATAGTGAGAGAACGCGCGGTTGGCCTCGGCCATCTTGAAGACGTCCTCACGCTTCTTGACGGAAGCGCCCAGGCCGTTGGAAGCGTCCAGAATCTCGTTTGCGAGACGCTCAGCCATGGTCTTCTCCTTGCGAGCGCGGGAGAAGTTGACGATCCAGCGGATGCCCAGAGCAGTGGAACGACGGGAGTTGACCTCCATCGGGACCTGATAGGTAGCGCCACCGACACGCTTGGGCTTAACCTCGAGCGTGGGCTTGACGTTGTCCATAGCCTTCTTGAAGGTAGCGAGAGCGTCGCCACCCTCGGACTTCTCGGCAACGATCTCGAAAGCGGTGTAAACGATGCGCTCAGCGGTGGCCTTCTTGCCGTCAAGAAGGACCTTGTTGATGAGCTGAGTCACCAGGCGGTTGTTGTAAACGGCGTCAGGCTGAACCTCACGACGATTAGCTGCTGCACGACGCGGCATGTGAAATCTCCTTAAGTGTCTACCGTGCGGCGCTTAGGCGGCACACGGCGAAAGTATCAAAACGTTATCTGGCTTATTTGGCCTTGGGGCGCTTAGCACCGTACTTGGAACGGGCCTGCATACGGTTCTGGACCGGAGCAGCATCGTAGGCGCCACGGATGACGTGATAACGGACACCAGGGAGGTCACGAACACGACCGCCGCGGACGAGCACGATGGAGTGCTCCTGCAGGTTGTGGCCCTCACCCGGAATGTAAGCAGTAACTTCGATGCCGTTGACGAGGCGAACACGGGCAACCTTACGAAGAGCCGAGTTCGGCTTCTTGGGGCTCGTGGTGAAGACGCGGGTGCACACGCCGCGCTTCTGGGAGTTGTGCTGCAGAGCAGCGTTCTTGGACTTCTTGGGCGCGGAACGACGGCCCTGGCGAACCAGCTGGTTAATAGTAGGCAAAGCGTACTCCTTCTCGAATGATTCCAGCTTTCTGTAAAGTGCAACGGCTTGAATCGAGGGGTCAGCATCCCCCTACGAAACACGCAGTTCGATAGGATACGTGCCGTTAGCTGTGTCGTCAACAGACCACGCCGCCGGGCGTATCCTAAAATAGCCACATTTCCGCAAAGCCTACACAAAAGGAATCCCCTCCTGTGCGCGAGGGCGGATTTCCGGGACGGGCGGCCCAGGGGTTAAGTTTGCTGCTCTACAGTCCTGACTCGCACGGAGGCCACATTAAGTGGCCTCCGGCTCGTGCGGAACTCGCGACAAACTTAACCCCGGGGGCCGCCCGGACCGGGAATCCTACGTGCTCGTCAGGGCAACGTTCCTCGACAAAAAAGACCCGCTCCCCTGTTGGGGAGCGGGTCTTTGGAAGGGCGGTTAACGTACTAGGAAATTACTCCCCGTCGTTGTCCTTGGCCTCTTCGGCATCGTCGGTGTCCACGAGCTGGTTGAGCAGCTCGTCGAGGGAAGCCATGTCCTCGTTGATGGCACCGTTGGCGGAAGCCTTCTTGTCGTCGATCGGGGCGCCCAGGAGCTCCTCGTCGGCATCGGCGTGATGCGTCGGAGCGGAGGTGCCCAGCAGGATGTCGTCCGGACCGTCGGGGCTAAAGACCATCTGCAGCAGCTGCGAAAGGTCTTCCTCGTCGGCAACGTCGTCGTTGTTCTCGAGGATGTAGAGCAGGTCGTGGGCCTCGAGGCCGTCACGGAGCTCCTCGATCGCCTTGGCACCGATGCCATCGATGCGCAGCAGATCCTCCTCGGACTTGCCAACCAGGTCGCCGACCGTCTCGATGCCGACCTCGCTGAACTTGTTGGTCCAGCGCTGCGACACACCCAGGTCGTCGAACAGGTACAGGCGAGCCTTCTCGGCGGAGATGGTGTGGCCGTTGCGGGTGAACGAACCGTCAGCACCGCCAAACTCGTCGTAGCCGGCCCAGTCGAGCTGCTGTGGGAGCCGCTCGTCCAGGTCCTTGAGCTCCACGGGAGCCCACTCGGGCAGCGACTTGGCGTTGGGCGAAGCCGGACCATCGATGTCCACGTAGCCGTCGGCCGTGCGATACGTCAGCTTGGCGTTAGCGTACGGCTTGAGGCCGGTACCAGCCGGGATCTTCTTACCGACGATGACGTTGGACTTAAGGTCGAGCAGGTGGTCGACCTTGCCCTCAATAGCGGCCTCGGTAAGGACGCCGGCGGTGCGGATGAACGAAGCGCTCGACAGCCAGGAGTCGATGTTGGACGCAACCTTGAGCGTACCCAAGATGACGGGCTCAGCCACGGGAGCCTGACCGCCCAGACGGGCAACGCGCTCGACCTCGTCGGCGAACTCGTAGCGGTCGACGTACTGACCAAGCAGGTACTTGGAGTCGCCGGGGTTGGTGATCTGAACGCGACGCAGCATCTGACGTGCGAGCACCTCGATGTGCTTGTCGTTCAGGTCGACGCCCTGGCTGGTGTAGACGTCCTTGACGCTCTCGACGAAGGTGTGCATCGTCGACTCGATGTCGGTCAGCTTGCGCAGGTTGCGGAAGTTGACGAAGCCCTTGGTGATCTGGTCGCCGGCGCGAACCTCGCAGCCGTCCTCGATCTCGGGCATAAAGCGCACCGAAGCGGGGACGCGACGCTCGTCGAGGACACGGGTGTGATCCTCGGAGTCGGTGAGCGTCAGCACGTACTCGGACTTCTCGGGCTTAATCGAGAGGTGGCCGGAGTACGGAGCCAGCTCGGCCTCGCGACCCAGGATCTTCTCGTTGACGTTGCCGACGATATCGAACATACGGCTGACCGTAGGCAGACCCTGCGTAATATCGTCGACGCCAGCGACGCCGCCGGAGTGAATGGTACGCATCGTAAGCTGCGTACCGGGCTCGCCGATGGACTGGGCGGCAATAATACCGACTGCGGTACCGATGGCGACCGGACGACGGGTGGAAAGATCCCAGCCGTAGCACTTCTGGCACACGCCGTACTTGGAGCGGCAGGTGAGCAGCGCGCGAAGCTTGACCTTCTTAAGGCCCGCATCGACCATCTTCTGGATGTCGGCGACCTTCTCGATATAGCCGTCCTGCTCAAAGAGCACGGTGCCATCGGGAGCCACGACGTCCTCAATAAAGCAACGGCCGACAAGATCGGTGTTGAGGTCGGTGGTGCCGGGGATGATGAGGTTGTAGGTGACGCCCTCGTGCGTACCGCAGTCCTCCTCGCGGACGATGACGTCCTGGGCCACGTCGACCAGACGACGGGTCAGGTAGCCAGAGTCCGAGGTGTGGGATGCGGTATCGACCAGGCCCTTACGGGCGCCGTAGGTCGAAATGAAGTACTCGAGCGGCAGCAGGCCCTCGCGGAAGTTCGCCTTAATGGGAAGGTCGATCGTCTCGCCGGACATATCTGCCATCAGGCCACGCATGCCGCCGAGCTGACGCAGCTGGGTCTTAGAACCACGGGCGCCGGAGTCGGCCATCATGTACAGCGGGTTCTCCTCGTCGAACATGTCGAGCATGAGCGCTGCGACCTTATCGGTACAAGCGGTCCACTCGTTAACGACTTCGATGTGGCGCTCCGTCTCGTTGATGAAGCCCTCCTCGAAGTACTCGTTGATCTGGTCGACGTTGGCCTGGGCGCGGTCGAGCAGCTCCTGCTTCTCGGCAGGGATGAGAGCGTCCCACACCGAGATGGTGAGGCCGGCGCGGGTAGCGTAGTGGAAGCCGGAGTACTTGATAGAGTCGAGGATCGGGCCGACCTTGGCCTCGGGGTAACGATCGCAGCAGTCGGCAACCAGCTTGGCCACATCGCCCTTGACCATCTTGTAGTTCATGAACTCGTAGTCTTCGGGCAGGCACTGGCGGTTGAAGATGATGCGGCCGATAGACGTCTCGAAGCGTGCGGTCTTGTTACCGGTGACATCGTAGTCGACGAACTCGTTCTTGCCGTTCTTGACGCGGAAGATACGGGTGCCGTCCTCGTTGATGACGTTGGCGTTCTCGGCGGACACGCGGACCTGAATCTTGGCCTGCATGTCGACCTCGGAGCGGCAGTCATAGGCGTGCAGCGCGTCGTCGAAGCTCGAGAACACGTGGTTCTCGCCCGGCAGACCGTCGCGGACCTGGGTCAGGTAGTACACACCAATGATCATGTCCTGCGAGGGGATGTTGACCGGCTTGCCGGATGCCGGCGAGCGCAGGTTGTTCGCAGAGAGCATGAGCACGCGGGCCTCGGCCTGAGCCTGGCTGGACAGCGGCACGTGGACAGACATCTGGTCGCCGTCGAAGTCGGCGTTGAAGGGCGCGCAGACCAGCGGGTGCAGGTGGATAGCCTTACCCTCGACCAGCACCGGCTCAAAGGCCTGGATGGACAGACGGTGCAGGGTCGGTGCACGGTTGAGCAGCACGACACGGCCGTCGATGACCTCTTCGAGGATGTCCCACACAAAGGTGGCACCGCGGTCGATAGCGCGCTTGGCACCCTTGATGTTCTCGACCTTGCCAAGCTCGACCAGGCGCTTCATGACGAAGGGCTTGAAGAGCTCCAGCGCCATGGTCTTGGGCAGACCGCACTGGTGCAGCAGCAGCTTGGGGTCGGTAACGATAACCGAACGGCCAGAGTAGTCGACACGCTTGCCCAGCAGGTTCTGGCGGAAACGGCCCTGCTTGCCCTTGAGGGCCTCGGCGAGCGACTTGAGCGGGCGACCACCACGGCCAGAGACCGGGCGCCCACGGCGGCCGTTGTCGAACAGGGCGTCCACGGACTCCTGGAGCATGCGCTTCTCGTTGTTCACGATGATTGCAGGGGCGTCCAGGTCGAGCAGGCGCTTGAGTCGGTTGTTACGGTTGATCACGCGACGATACAGGTCGTTGAGGTCGGACGCGGCGAAGCGGCCGCCGTCGAGCTGGACCATCGGGCGCAGATCGGGCGGAATGACCGGGATGACATCCAGAATCATGTTCGCGGGGCTGTTGCCGCCCTTCAGGAAGGCGTCAACGACCTCGAGGCGCTTGACGGCCTTCTCGCGCTTCTGCTTCTGAGAGTCCTCGTCGGCGATGATGGCCTTGAGCTTCTCGGCCTCGGAGGGGAGGTCGATGGCAGCGAGCAGGTCGCGGACGGCCTCGGCACCCATGCCACCCTTGAAGTACATGGAGTAGTAACGGGTCATCTCGCGGAACAGCGGCTCATCGGAGATGAGGTCGCGCTCGGTGAGCTTCATGAAGGCGTTGAAGGCGTCCGTGCGGAGCTGCTTCTCGTCCTTGCACTCTTCCTCGATGTCGACGATGCCGGAGGCGATCTCCTCGGGGGTCAGCGGCTCCTCGTCGGAGAACTCGTCAAAGTTCTCGGGGTTGCCCTGCTCCTTGAGGGACTCGATCTGGCGGGCGCACTCGGCATCGATCTCTTCCAGATCGGCGGCGAGCTCCTCGCGCAGGTCGTCAGCGTCGGCCTCGCGAGCCTCGTAGTCGACCTCGGTGATGATGTAGCTGGCAAAGTACAGAACCTTCTCGAGGTCCTTGGACTTGATGTCGAGCATACGGCTCATCGGGAAGCTCGTGGGGCTCTTGAAGTACCAGATGTGGGACACGGGAGCGGCGAGCTCGATATGGCCCATGCGGTCGCGACGCACCTTGGCCGAGGTGACCTCGACGCCGCAGCGCTCGCAGACGATGCCCTTAAAGCGGATGCCCTTGTACTTGCCGCAGGAGCACTCCCAGTCCTTGGCGGGACCGAAGATCTTCTCGCAGAACAGGCCGTCCTTCTCGGGCTTGAGGGTACGGTAATTGATGGTCTCCGGCTTCTTGACCTCACCGTGCGACCAGGAACGGATCTGGTCGGCGGAGGCAAGGGAGATCTTTACCGAGTCAAATTCAGTAGCTTCGAAATCTGCCACAGTCAACTACTCCTTATCAGTGGTCGTGGCGGCGACAGCCTCGGGTGCCTCGGCGGTCTCGGCGTCCTGGGCCTCGACGTCGGCGTCAACGCCGGCGAGCGCAGCCAGGTCATCGAGGGCAGAGGTCTCCTCGGCGGTCACGGGGGCGGAGGCGTCCTCGTCGGCATCGTGCATGGGCTCGATGTCCAGTGCGAGGGAACGGATCTCCTTGACGAGAACCTTGAAGGACTCGGGGATACCCGGAACCGGGACGTTCTCGCCCTTGACGATGGACTCGTAGGTCTTGACGCGGCCCACGGTATCGTCGGACTTGACGGTCAGGATCTCCTGCAGGACGTTGGAAGCACCGTATGCGTACAGTGCCCAAACTTCCATCTCGCCGAAGCGCTGGCCGCCGAACTGGGCCTTGCCGCCCAGCGGCTGCTGGGTAACCAGGCTGTAAGGGCCAGTCGAACGGGCGTGGATCTTGTCGTCGACCATGTGACCGAGCTTGAGGATGTAGGACGTGCCCACGGTAATGGGCTCGCGGAACTCCTCGCCGGTGCGGCCGTCAAACAGGCGGGTCTTTCCGCGCTCGTCAAGCTGGGTGACAAACTCGGGGCGCATGTGATCGCCAAAGGCAGCGGTGGCCTTGTTGAGCATATTCTTGTTGGCACGACGGATGACCTCGGCGATCTCGTCCTCCTTGGCGCCGTCGAAGACGGGCGTCGCGGTAAAGAACGGACCGGGGACGTACTTGTCGGAATCGGCATCCTCGGTATCCCAACCGCAGGCAGCAGCCCAGCCAAGGTGGCACTCGAGCAGCTGGCCGACGTTCATACGCGAAGGAACGCCCAGCGGGTTGAGGATAACGTCGATCGGGGTACCGTCAGCCATGTAGGGCATGTCCTCGACCGGCAGAACGTTACAGATAACACCCTTGTTGCCGTGGCGGCCGGCAATCTTATCGCCCTGCTGGATCTTACGACGCTGGGCGACGTAGACGCGCACCTGCTCGTTGACGCCGGGGGCCAGGTCGTCGCCGTTCTCGCGGCTAAAGCGGACGACGTCGATGACGCGGCCGTAAGCGCCGTGAGGCATCTTAAGGGAAGTGTCGCGAACGTCATGAGCCTTGGCACCGAAGATGGCGCGCAGCAGGCGCTCCTCGGCAGTCAGAGCGCTCTCGCCCTTAGGGGTAACCTTGCCGACCAGGATGTCGCCAGGGCCGACCTCAGCGCCGATGCGGATGATGCCGTCCTCGTCGAGGTTGGCAAGCATGTCCTCGGAGAGGTTCGGGATCTCGCGAGTGATCTCCTCGGGGCCGAGCTTGGTATCGCGGGCGTCGATCTCGTGACGGGTGATGTTGATGGTCGTCAGCAGGTCCTCGGCCACCAGGCGCTCGGACACGACGATACCGTCCTCGTAGTTGAAGCCTTCCCACGGCATGTAGGCCACGGTGAGGTTCTGGCCCAGTGCGAGCTCGCCGTGATCGGTCGAAGGACCGTCGGCCAGAGGCTCACCCTGCTCAACGGTGTCGCCGACGCGCACGAGCGGGCGGTGGTTGATGCAGGTGGACTGGTTGGAGCGCTGGTACTTGGCCAGGTGATACTCGTCCATGCCGCCGGCATGCTTGACGATAATCTTGGAGGCGTCGGCAAAGATGACCTCGCCGGCGTTCTTGGCCAGGGTGACCTCGCCAGAGTCCAGGGCGGCGCGACGCTCCATGCCGGTACCGACATAGGGAGCGGCGGGGTGAACCAGCGGCACGGCCTGACGCTGCATGTTGGCGCCCATGAGCGTACGCTTAGCGTCGTCGTGCTCGAGGAACGGGATCAGCGTGGCTGCGACGGAGAGCATCTGGCGCGGCGAGACGTCCATGTAGTCGACGTCCTCGACGGGCACGTCGGCGGGAGCGCCGAAGGAGCCGTCGAAGTCGCGGGTACGGGCGATCACGGAATGCGGACGGACGATCTTGCCCTCGGCATCGGTCGTGATGAACTCGTTGGTCTTGGGATCGAGCGGCGTGTTGGCCGGCGCGATAACGTGCTTCTCTTCCTCGTCAGCGGTCATCCAGTCGATCTGGTCGGTGGCAACGCCGTTCTCGACGCGGCGGAACGGGGCCTCGATGAAGCCATACTCGTTGACGCGGGCGTAGAGGGCAAGCGAGCCGATCAGGCCGATGTTGGGGCCTTCGGGGGTCTCGATCGGGCACATGCGGCTGTAGTGCGAGTTGTGAACGTCGCGGACGGCCGTCGGCACGTTGGTGCGGCGGCTGGAGCCCGACTTGTGCCCGGCAAGACCGCCAGGGCCGAGTGCGGACAGACGGCGCTTGTGGGTCAGACCGGTCAGAGGGTTCGCCTGGTCCATGAACTGCGAGAGCTGCGAGGAACCGAAGAACTCCTTGATGGAGGCCACGATCGGGCGGATGTTGATGAGCGACTGCGGGGTAATCTCGTCGATGTCCTGGGAGCTCATGCGCTCACGGACGACGCGCTCCATACGGCTCATGCCGATACGGAACTGGTTGGCGACGAGCTCGCCGACGGTGCGGATACGGCGGTTGCCAAAGTGGTCGATGTCGTCAACCTTGAAGCCCTGCTCGCCGGCAGCGAGGGACAGGAGGTAGCGCAGCGTAGCGACGATATCCTCGTCGGTGAGCACCGTGACCTCTTCCTCGGTGGTGAGGTTGAGCTTCTTGTTGACCTTGTAGCGACCGACGCGGGCCAGGTCGTAGCGCTGCGGGTTGAAGAGCAGGCCCTCGAGCAGGCTGCGGGAAGCATCCACGGTGGGAGGCTCGCCCGGGCGCAGGCGACGGTAGATCTCGATAAGAGCATCCTCGCGGGTAAGGGCGGTATCGCGCTCGAGGGTGCGCTTGATCACATCGGAGTTGCCGAGCAGCTCGATGATGTCGTCGTTGGTGACGGCGATGCCAAGGGCGCGCAGGAACATCGTGGCGCTCTGCTTGCGCTTACGGTCGATGGAGACCATGAGCTGGTCGCGCTTATCGACCTCAAACTCAAGCCAAGCACCGCGGGACGGGATGATCTGAGCCTTGTAGATCTGCTTGCCCGAATCCATCTCGGAGCTGAAGTACACGCCCGGGGAACGGACGAGCTGCGAGACGACGATACGCTCGGTACCGTTGATGATGAAGGTGCCCTGATCGGTCATCATGGGGAAGTCGCCCATAAAGACGAGCTGCTCCTTGATCTCGCCAGTCTCCTTGTTGGTGAGACGGACGTCGGTCAGAAGCGGAGCCTGATAGGTCATATCCTTCTCGCGGCACTCCTCGACGGTATGCGCGGGGTCGCCAAACTGATGCTCGCCGAAGGTAACCTCGAGAACATGGTTCTGGCTCTGGATGGGGCTGGATTCCTTAAACGCCTCACGAAGGCCCTCGTCCTTAAAACGCTCAAAGGATTCCCTTTGAACAGAGATAAGGTTGGGGAGCTCCATGGCCTCCGGGATTTTCCCGAAGCTGACGCGCTTGCGCTCAGTGGCAGTGTATGCGTAGGTCACCAGGTTTTTCCTCCTTCACGGAAATGCTCGGTGGGTTGGCGAGGCATAGCTTCGCCAGTTATCGCAACCTAATAGTTTATCAGGTACCGACCGTTGGGCAAGAAAAGCCTTGACGCGATTGAGTTTTTGGAGTAGCAAAGTTTTTCGACAGAAAATACGCAGGTAGATGTGCTTATATCGAACATATGTTCATATATTTTCTGTGAACAGAGTTACTGATGCGCGTTGCTGAATGGCGGAATGGCGGCGAAGGCTGATCGGGCGGAGACTGCGTCCCGTTTTGAGGCCTCAAACTGGGTCGTAGTTTCCGATTGAGCCCTGTTTGGGAAACTGTATCCCGTCCTGAGTCGATATTCTGGGATGCGCTTTCCGCTAGGGTCCTCAGCCGGAAAGCGCATCCCATAATTCAGTCAAATTGTGGGACGCACTTTCCGGAGCCAAGCCGCGGCGCGCATAAAAACGGGTGCAGACCGAAGTCCGCACCCGTACATGTCGATGCCCGAAGGCTTACTTGCGCATCAAGCCGCCGCGCTCGTCGATGGCATCCCAGAAGGCATCGGCAAAGCGAGGATCGCTTGCGGCCATAAGGGCGTTGGTGGCCATCCAGCCAGAAGGCGTGCCGGTGTCGTAGCCCGACAGAGGGTCAATGACGACGGCGTACATGGCCTCGCGGTCGAGCGAACGGGCCATGGCGTCGGTCAGCTGGATCTCGCCGCCCTTGCCGGCCTGCTGGTCGGCAAGCAGCTCCATGACCAGCGGGCTCAGCAGATAGCGTCCGACGATGTAAAGGTTAGAAGGCGCAGCCTCGGGAGCGGGCTTCTCCACCAAGCCGCCGATACGCCACACGGCGCCAGGCTCGGCATCGCCAACGCCCTCGGCGCCCTCGAGGGAGCCCACGCGCTCGCCGGCGATAACGCCATAGCGGCTGACCTCCTCGGGAGCACACGCGGCAACAGCGATAACCGAAGCGCCGCCATGCTCCTTGGAGACGGCAAGCATCTTGTCGCAAATGTCATGGTTGGGCACAACATAGTCGCCCAGAAGAACCAGGAAGTTCTCCCCCGCCACAGCATCGGCCGCCGAGCGAATGGCATGGCCGAGGCCCTTGGGCTCGTACTGATAACGGAAGTCGACCGGCATGCCGCCTGCGTGGGCAACGGCATCGGCATATGCATCTTTGCCGCGCTCGCGCAGCAGGTTCTCGAGCGAACGATCGGGCTGGAAGTAGTTCAACAGCTCGGGCTTGCCAGGAGAGGTGACGATGATAGCATCATCGACCTCCTCGGGAGCGAGCGCCTCCTCAACGACATACTGGATAACCGGCTTGTCGAGAACCGGCAGCATCTCTTTGGGCGTGCACTTAGTGCCAGGCAGAAAACGCGTGCCTAGACCGGCGGCGGGGATGATTGCCTTCATATTATTCAAGGATCCTTTCGCAGGCGCAAAGCGCCCCAAGCGTGCGACACGGCGGCCGCAGACCAAATTGCGATACGGAATTATCTTACCGCCGGAGACATACGTCGCCGTAAGGCAAACGCAATTCTTCAGCAGGTCAACGCAAATTATTGCTCGAATGGTGCAATTTTATACCCCAGCGGTAACGGGATTGGCACGGCAAAGACAGCGGTGTTCTGCGTGCCGAGCAATGGGAATGAGGGGGCAAAACAAAAAAGACGGGGCTCGCAATGCGAACCCCGTCTGCAAAGAAATCTGGCGAGAAAGCCTGATTACTTGAGGGTGACAGCAGCGCCAGCAGCCTCGAGCTTCTCCTTGGCAGCCTCGGCGTCCTCCTTCTTGGCACCCTCGAGAACAGCCTTGGGAGCGCTCTCGACGACCTCCTTGGCCTCCTTCAGGCCAAGGTTGGTGAGCTCACGGACGGCCTTGATGACCTGGATCTTGTTGTCGCCGAAGCCCTCGAGCACGACGTCAAACTCGGTCTTCTCCTCGGCCTCAGCAGCGCCAGCAGCGGGAGCGGCGACAACAGCGGCAGGAGCAGCGGCGGAAACGCCGAAGGTGTCCTCGATAGCCTTAACGAGCTCGGAAGCCTCGAGAAGGGTCATTTCCTTAAGAGCATCGATGATCTCATCGGTGGTAAGCTTAGCCATTTCTAAGTCCTTTCGGTTTCCGTGTCTGTGCACGGAGATCAGTTAAAACACGGCGCGAATGCGCCAAGGGTGCGGCGTTGCCGCCGCGGGTGAAAACAGCGACTAGGCTGCCTTCTGCTCGGAGACCTGCTGGATCGAACGAGCGAGACCAGAGGAAACGCCGTTGACGCAGACAGCGATGTCGCGAGCGAAACCGGAGATGAGACCGGCGATCTGGCCGAGAAGCTGGTCCTTGGTGGGCAGCTCGGCGATAGCCTTAACATCATCAGCGGAAACGGCCTTGCCGTCGGAGATACCGCCCTTGATCTCAAGGACGCCCTTGGACTTAGCGGAGAAGTCCTTAAGGGTCTTAGCGGCCTCGACCGGCTCGGTCTCGTAGAACACATAAGCGACGGGGCCGGCGAGGATCTCGTCGAGCTCGGGCTGCTCCTGGTTCTTGAGAGCGATCTTGACCAGGTTGTTCTTGTAGACCTTCATCTCGGCGCCGCACTCGCGAAGCTGATGACGCAGCTCCTGAGCCTGCTTAACCGTCAGACCGTTGTAGTTGACGACGAACAGACCGGCATTCTCGGCGATACGGGACTCGATCTCTGCAACCTTGTCGATTTTGTACTGCTGGGGCATGAATTACACCTCCTCGAATTCTTTCCGGGCACGGTCCGCCACAAGGACGTGACGGGGGCATGTCCAAAAAGAAAGCCCCCGCGCTGCATGAGCGACGGGGGCGAGAAGACATATCTACTCGACCACCTCGGCTGGCGGGATATCCCATTGAGCTCGCGGGCAATGCCCGTTTGCACCGGCTGTCTCTGGCAGCGGATTCGTGCGTGAACCGAAAGTATTATGGCGGGGACCCCGGCGTCGGTCAACGGGCGCGAGGATTCGTACACAAACCCTGCATACGCTCCGGTCCGAGGGGGCCGGGTTGAGATTTTCGCTCGGTCAAGTCCTGGCTCGCACGAAGGCCACATTAAGTGGCCTTCGGCTCGTGCGGAATCTACGAAAATCTCAACCCGGCCCCCTCGGACCGGAGCTGCGGTAACTTTGCTGCGAATCCTCGTGCCCGTTGAGCGACGCGCCCCACTCACAATCCTTATGTCGGTGGGCTGATGTGTTGCATCCCTGAGGGCTACAAAGTCGAAATGAAGGTGGACAGGCGGCGGAGGCCTTCGTCCAGATCTTGGTCGGAGACGCAGTAGCTTAAGCGGATGTGGCCTTCGGTGCCGAAGCAGTCTCCGGGGACTAGGGCTACGTTGGCTTCTTTGATGGCTTTGATGCAGAAGTCTTCGCTTGTTAGGCCGAATTGTTTGATGCTGGGGAAAGCGTAGAAGGCGCCGGCTGGTTCCACTACGTCGAGGCCCATGGCGTCTAAGGCTGCGAGCACGCGTTCGCGGCGGGCTCGGTAGACTTTGAGCATGGGGGTTGGGTCGACGGTCAGGGCTCGGGCTGCGGCGTCCATCTCAAAGGAGACGGCGCTCGATACTAAGTATTGGTGGGCCTTTGCGATCTCGGCGATGACGGGGGCTGCAGCTGCGAGCCAGCCCAAGCGCCAGCCGGTCATAGCCCATGGCTTGGAGAAGCTCTCGATGACCACCGTCTGCTCGCGTAGCTCCGGGTGGCGCTGGGCAAAGCGCTCATAGCCATCCACATAGACCAGGCGGTTATATACGTCGTCGCAGATTACGTAGATGCCCGCTTGCTCTGCCACGTGTGCCACGGCGTCGAGCGATGCCGCGTCGAGGATACAGCCCGTAGGATTGTTGGGCGTGCAGATGACGATGGCCTTAGTCGCCGGCGTCACGCAGGCGCGAAGCGCGTCCTCGTCAATCTGAAATTGCGTGGGCTCCGTATCCAAAAAGACCGCTTTGGCGTGATTGGCCACGACGATGCTCTCGTACAGGCCAAAGGCCGGCGTGGGGATAATAACCTCGTCGCCGGGGTTGAGCATGGCCATAAATGTTGCCGACAGGGCCTCGGTCGCGCCGTCGGTTAGGATGATCTCATCGGCCGAAAACGTAAGGCCCGCGTCTCCCATGTAGGTAGACAGCGCCTCGCGCAGGGCGGGACGGCCGTTGTTGGGCGGATAGTGCGTGTCACCGCGGTCGAGCGATGCAGTCACCTTGGCGCTAATCACATCGGGCGTGGGAAAATCGGGCTCGCCAAGCGCGAGCGCAATGCACCCCGGGTGCTGGGCGGCGAGCGCGTTGATCCGGCGAATGCCGGAGGGCTTGAGCGTGGCAAGCGAGGTATTCATGGGTAGACGCATGGCGTTCCTTTCGTAAGGGTTGCACTAGGATAGCGCGCCCGCGCGCCACCAGACGGTGTAACCTAAACGGAAACCAACCGGAAAGGAGGCGGCATGGAGACGACTGCACGCAGCGATGTACCAAAAACGCTGCAAACCATTGCGTATGCCAGTATTCCCGAGAGCGCCGATCTTGAGTTTTTACTCTGGGACCTGCAGGATGCCATCGCCGCCTATGCTCAGCTTTCCGGCACCGCGCTCCCCCGTTCGGTCGATTTGGAGGCGGATGATGCCGGTGTAGTCGATGGCATGGTGTTCGCTGTTGATGATGCATTTGATGATGAGGCGATAATCGCTGTCGAGCAGATACTCGATCGCTTCGGGGATACAGAGACACGCGTCTATGTCGTCGTCCAGGCCCTGTCAAAAAACAACAAGCAGGCGGACGAAGTCCTCGACCACCTGTACCGGGCATGTATTCTACGCGACCTGCCATGGTGCGGTGGCGTTGTCATCTGCGCCGGCAGCGGTATTGCGGCGCTTCGCCACTCCCCGCGTATGGGCCTCTTACGCCGGCCATTTTCCGAAGCGATGGATAAGCTTGTAGGCGCCGTGCGCATGGGCTGCTCCATAGAGCATGCGCAGCTGCTTGGCGGCGGCGATGCCGATAGTGTCGATGTCGACGGCATGGTGCGCGTCAAGCCCGCCGTGCCCGCACCAATCTGGCATGCCATCATCAAACGCCTCGGCACCCATGCTCAATCAAGGATCTAGATTACCGTGCGGTCCAGTCAACTGCCTCGCGCCAGCGCTCGACAAGCCGCTCCAGGCGCCAGGCCGCGTTAGCGGGACTAGTTGACGGCAACACGACAGCGGACAGACCCGTCCGCTCCTGTAGATAGCGCTTATAGAGGCGCCCCGCCGTACCTCCGTTGCATACCACCCGCTCGATGGGCGCAGCTCCAGTGATGCGTTCGATATATGCCGGCACAACGTTTTTGATGCTCGCGTCGCTCGACCCCTTAATGTCGCAGCTCTCGACCACATCCCACAGGGCCACACCACCGTTCAACAGCATGGATCGCTTGGCGGCAATAGAGGCGTCGAGCGTCGCGGGCTCGCCGCCCACCAAAGGGTCGCCCTCGTTGGGTGGTACAGGCACACCAAGGCACGCGGCCATCACGCGCCAAAAGCGATTCTGAGGGTTGCCGTAATAAAAGGCATTGGCGCGCGAAAGCACCGAGGGAAACGACCCGAGCACCAAAACGCGCGAGTGCTGGTCAAACACGGGCTCAAACCCATGCTCAATATGTTGATAGCCCTCGTCTGACGCCGCCATGACCTAGGCCCCCAACAGATAGCGCACCTCGTAGGGCGCAAGTTCAAGCGCACCCGTCAGCTCGACCGTGGGTGCATCGTCGGCAAGTAGGTCGACGAAGGAGCCGTTGAGTTCGCCGGCTCCAAAGGTATAAGGCTCGTTCACGGCATTGACCGCCACGAGCACCGTCGCGTCGTCGCAGGCGCGCTCGAACAGCAGCTGCTTGTTCTGGATCACCACGTTGCGATAGGCACCGTAGTTGAGGGCGCGTGCCGCCGCGTCGTCGGCCGAGCGCAGGTGCGCAAGCTGTGTGATGAAGGCCGTCAGCTCGTTGGGCGCAGGCTCATCGAGCGCAGGGCGCAGCGCCCAGTCGCCATCGGGGACGCCCTTTTCGCCAGCAATTCCCCACTCGCTGCCATAGTAGATGCACGGGATGCCCGGCATGCCAAAGAGCATGCCATAGGCGGGACGCAGGCACGACTTGTCGGTAAGGATGCTCGCCAGGCGCGGCACGTCGTGGTTGTCGACAAACGACAGCAGGTGCTTGCCGCGGTAGATGCACCACGGGTCGCCGCCAAACTGACGGTGCAGCGAGTGGGCGATCTCGAACATGTTGATCGAGTTAAAGCTGGAGTACAGTCCCTTGTAACACTCGTAGTTGGTGCAGGAGTCGAGCATCTCGTCGTTGACGATCTGGTTGTAGTCGCCGTGGAGCGTCTCGCCGATCAGCACAAAGTCGGGCTTGAGCTCACGGGCAAAGGCGTGCAGGCGGCGCATAAAGTCGCGGTCGAGCATATAGGCGACGTCCAGGCGCAGACCGTCGACGCCAAAGACATCGGCCCAGCGGCGCACGGACTCGAGCAGGTAATCGACCACGGCGGGGTTTTGCAGGTTAAGCTTCACGAGCTCAAAATGGCCTTCCCAGCCCTCGTACCAAAAGCCGTCGCCGTAGCACGAGTCGCCGTCAAAGCTGATGTGGAACCAGTCCTTGTAGGGCGAGTCCCACTTGCGCTCCTGCACATCGCGGAAGGCCCAAAAGCCGCGACCGACGTGGTTGAAGACGGCGTCGAGCACCACGCGGATGCCGTGGGCATGCAGTGTCTCGCACACGGCGGCAAAGTCGGCGTCCCCACCCAGGCGACGGTCGATGTGGCGCAGGCTGCGCGTGTCGTAGCCATGGCTATCGGACTCGAGCGGTGGGTTGATGAGCACAGCGCCAATACCGAGTTTTTGCAGGTAGTCGGCCCATTGGGCGATTTTCATGATGGGGGCATCGGGGTTGGGCGCGTCGTTGGCAGCCTGGGCAAGCTCATCCTCGGCAACGGGCGCGGCGTTTTCGCGCGGAGCTCCACAAAAGCCCAGCGGATAGATTTGATAGAACGTCGTCTCGTATGCCCACATAGCAACCTCCCGGTAAGCTCAACACAACGACATCCATTGTATGCCCGGCGGGATAGCTAATTTGGGACGGGGCTGTTTTAGCTACCCCGACCCTCTCCTAGGTTGTGATTAGGCGACGGGCTTTGCGCGGCGGATGGCTGGAAACAGCACGGCGATGGCGAGGATCTTGCCAAATAAATGGCACCGCTGAGATGCCGCTGAGCGAATAGAGAGGCGTCCGCATGGGTGGCTATCCTATGATGAAGGCAGCATATTCCCACACCTGACCTACAAAGGTAGTTGAACGATGGCAGACATTAAAATCAAGATCGTCAGCAATCCATATCAAAAAAATGTTCGGTTCTACCGATGGGATAACGGCTGGCAAGAAATAACGACCTCCTCAAACCCCAACAGCGCACTCCATAGTACGAAGATCGTTAACGGATTCTTCCCCTTTAAGGCCGAAGAGATCATCGACATCCTCGCCAAAGAGTTTGGTGGTGGCGACAAAATTGAATTGCATTTCGAAGGCGCCGATGACGAATGGCAGGAATTGCTCGCCATCTGCACCGAAGGGCCACGTGCCAACAC
This sequence comes from Collinsella sp. HCP28S3_E9, assembly GCF_052065455.1. Lineage (NCBI taxonomy): Bacteria > Bacillati > Actinomycetota > Coriobacteriia > Coriobacteriales > Coriobacteriaceae > Collinsella > Collinsella sp. HCP28S3_E9. Next base: position 62,936 of record NZ_JBQHTZ010000009.1, on the reverse strand, counting down.
ATACGAGGTCATACGAGACGAGCGCTATCTATCAAACGCCCGTGACGTCTTGCCGGAAATTGTCGAAGTCTTCAGAGAAATCCAGGGGCTTGTAGACGAAGCAGTCTCCGAGCGAACAAAAGTCTCTGAGCAAATTAGGAAGTTCACCGATGTCTCGAGCGACATCATCCCGCTGTGTGTGCTCGGCAACTATAGTGCAGGCAAATCGACGCTCATCAACGCCCTCATTGGCATGGAGATCCTTCCCAGCGGCGACGAGCCTGTAACGGCCCGCATATTTCAAATCAAACGTTCAAAAGACCGAGATCGCGCGATGGTTCAATTCTCCTGTGGCAACAGGCGGTTCTTGCTGCGCTTTGATCTTGATGGCCTCATGGAAAACAAAGAGCTTGTGGGGGAGCCCCTATACGACAAGATCGCGGCCAAAGTCGCCGACTCCATGCCCGGCATGGCCTCTCATATGAACAGCGTCCTCAAGGTTCTTAACTCATACCATGCCGATGAAGACGACCGGACCATCTCCGATCTGATCAGAATCGAAGTGCCCTTTAGCGATACCGATCCATGGCCTCACGACAGGGAGTTTGTCATCTTTGACACCCCGGGGTCAAACTCTGCCTCCAACGTCGATCACGCCCGAGTGCTCAAACAAGCCATGGAAGGCCTCTCGAACGGTCTTCCCATTTTCGTTGCCGAGTACACCACACTCGACACGAAAGACAACGAGAACCTCTCCAACGAAATAAAGGAGATCCCCGCAATCGATGAACGCTTTGCCATGATCGTAGTCAACAAAGCAGATTCCGCCGACCTTCCCAAAGGCGGATTCGACGATGAAGCCGTCTCGCAAATCATGCGTTGGTCCATTCCGGCCAGCCTTTACGGGCAAGGTATCTACTTTGTTTCTTCCATCCTCGGCCTAGGCTCAAAGAACTCCAGCGAGTTTATAAGCGACAACTATGCCGAAAAATTCGAAGACCAGCAGCGTAAATACACCGATCCGACAAGCCGCTTCTACAAAACGCTCTACCGCTACGACATCCTTCCAGGACAGATCTCGCGCAGAACCAACCGCGAATCCGAGGCTTGCAAGGACCTCCTTCTTGCCAACAGCGGACTCTTTTGTATCGAAAACGAGATACGCCTGTTTGCCGAGCGGTACTCCGCATATAACAAATGCAGCAGATCGGAATCGCTCCTACAAGATATTGTCAGCATAACCGAAGAAGAGATTGCCAATAAGAAAACCGACCTCGAACAAAAGAAAGCACAGCGAGAAGCCGAGCTCGAAGAGGATAAGCGCAATCTCATCAACCAGCTCGAAGACTGCAGAGAGCATGCAAGGCTGGACTCCTCGGCCAGCTATGCCGACGCCATCGACAGGAACGTTTCCGCCGAGCAGTGGAAAACCAACCTTGACACGCTTCAAGCACGTCAAGGCGCCATTACCGAAGACAAGCGAGAGCGCCTCGAATACTCAAAACGATCGAACGCAGCCGCGCAAGCGTTTGACTCAATCGCCCCTAACTTTTTCAATAGGCTCGGCGATTCGATAAAAGGAAGCCCGGCAAACACACAAAAGGACGTCGGCTCTCACCCAACATTTGGGTTAGCGGAGGTTGGCAAAGGCCTTTGTGATGACATCACCGATGCGCTCCAAAAAAGATCCGACGCAAAGGCTGCCGAAAGAACAGCCGACAAAGATGCCGCCGACCAGCTCTTTAACGAGGTCATCAATCACTATGACGAATGTGCCGAGCAAATAGCTCGGACCATCGATGAGCTGTCGCAAAGCTATTGGAAGGATTGTGCGGAGCATAGCCGCGATGCCCTCTATCGCATCGCTACCAGCAGCGACAATCCTCTTTCCGAAGAGAAGCGCCGAGAGGTCGGCGATATCATTCTTAAATATCGTGGCCTCGCGCTCAATAAGACAAAGGGTCCCATTTTCAGCAAGGCAGACTTTACCGAACTGAAGCTCATGGACCGTGTCATCTTTAAATCTGACAAGCTTTTGCTTAGGAAAGTCGAAGACAAATTCAACCGCGAAATCTCACGGTGTTTCTGCGAAGCACGCGCCGAAACAGAGCGCGAGCATACCTACGGCTTTACCGAATGGCTCAACGAGCTGCTCGGCCAAATTACGAGCAATATCACCGACTACAACCCGGTGCTCCATGGCCATGTCGAAGACATCAACAGGCAAACCGCGGAGATCAACGCTCTCGAGGCAAAACTCGAGGCGCTCAATAATCGAAAAGAGTACATTGCGCGCGTCATTAATTGGAAGGAATAGGCTGATCGCATGGGCATCAAAAACGCGATTATGCGCGCTGCCGATAAAGCCGGCAACGCGGTCGCAACCGTCTCGGTACTCAGCAGCTCCCAACTCGATGAGGTCGACAAAAAGCGAACAGCATACTTGTCAGAAAAGCCGAATCCGGCAGACGAGCAAGCTATCGAGCTCACCAATCGGCTCTTGGCAACTGCCGCCGTTGAGCTTCACAACGCCTATCTGCCGCAGCTACGAAATGTATACGCGCCGATTGACCCCTCTATTGAATACCCCACGGGCTTTAACGCCGACAACAACATCCGCTTCATGAATATCACGAAGTGGGTCGTCGACCCCAACGAGGACAGTCTCGAGAAGCTCGTAAATGTGTACGACGTTCTCTCTGACGAAGATTGCAACATTGCGCTGGTTTTTAATCGAACCAGCGCAAGTACCGAGGTATTCCTTGCAGTCGTCAACAGCGACAATGCCCGCGACAACATCGACGCCGATAATTTTTCCCGGCGCATGTCGGATGCCTTGAGGGGCAACTTCCCCGGTTCCGAAGTGGGACCCGCCAACCGAGGCCCCATTCCGTGTCTAGACAATCGACGCTCGTCTTCGGTTGCCGCCGTTTCGAATATTCCGGCCGAAAAGAACGAGAAGTTCGTCACGCAAACCATTGAAAAAGTTCTTGACGGCATTGTGCCTGGCAGGCCGAGCGAAGACTACACTATCGTGCTGCTCGCAACCCCGATCCATGATATCGAATCGCGCAAACTCCGTCTCGCCGAACTTCACTCACTGCTGACGCCCTATGCCTCATGGACGACCAACTATACCTACCACCAAAACGACTCCATCGGATCGTCCGCGACGGTTGGCATCAATGCAGGCGTGAGTGCCGGCAGGCAGGTGGGGAGCAATCAGGCTGTTGCTCAAAACTACAACGAAACGGACTCGACAAACGAGTCGACCTCTGAATCGAGCAACGAGAGCGTAACCGACTCGTCCACATCGACCGAAAGCATCACGGATACGGTCACCGACGGCAGAAATGAATCCTCGAGCGGGAGCGTAAGCCTAGGTGTAGGCGCAGGCGCATCCGCAGGCGTATACGGCGGCGGCAATCTCGGCGCATCCGCAGGCGTATACAGCGGCGGCAATCTCGGCGTATCCGCAAGCCATACCGAGGGCTCGTCACACTCTACATCTACGTCTAAAGGCACAAGTTCATCTACCGGCAAAGCCATATCAAACTCGCTCGGCAAAGCCGTTACCAGCGGCGTTGGCAAGGCTGTCTCTAAGGGAGCGTCCGTAACTTCCGGCGTTTCGCAGGCCGTAAATCTTGGCGCCAACTTTGGCGGATCATTCGCGCGCTCAAGCACGGTCACCGCGACCATCGGCGCCGACGAAGGCATCACACAGACGTTCAAGAATTACTCCATCCAACACGCGCTCGAAATCCTCGAGTTGCAAATGAAACGCTACGACCTCGCCTCGGCACTCGGCATGTGGGACTTTTGCGCCTACGTGCTGTCAGAAGACCACAACGTCGCGAATAACGTTGCCCACACCTACCTCGCCCTCACCCAGGGCAAAGAGTCCTATATGTCTCAGGCTGCGGTAAACCTCTGGCGCGGAGACCTCGGTGAGCAAAGCGCCGACGCTGTGGCAGTCTGTTCCTACCTTCGCGATTTGCGCCACCCTGCTTTTGCCCTCTCCCCCGCCCTGCTCGATCAACATCCAAGTTTTTCGGTTTACCCAGCAACAGTCGATGCAACGACCGCCCTTTCGGGCAAAGAGCTTGCCTACTCGCTCAACTTTCCCAAGAAATCCGTCCCAGGGCTGCCCGTTATCGAGTGTGCCTCTTTTGGACGCAATGTCTCAACGTTCGATGGCACGCAGCCCCAACAAGGCCTTTGCATAGGCAAGGTTTTCCATATGCATCGCGAGGAGCGCATTAGGACGTTCCTGTCAAAAGACTCACTTGCCTCGCACACCTTTGTTACGGGCAGCACCGGCGCAGGAAAGACCAATACCGTCTGCCGCATCCTCGATCAGGCGCTCGATCAGCAGGTCAACTTTCTTGTCATTGAACCTGCCAAGGGCGAATACAAGGACGTGTACGGGGGCCGCGAAGACGTAAACGTCTTTGGAACCAATCCAGAATTCACACCGCTCCTGCGCATCAATCCTTTTAGCTTCCCGTCCGGCATCCATGTGCTGGAGCACCTCGACCGACTCGTTGAGATCTTTAATGTTTGCTGGCCCATGTACGCCGCCATGCCCGCCGTCCTTAAAGACGCTGTCGCCAGGTCATACGAAGACTGCGGATGGGATCTTGCCGCTTCTGATAACCCGTATGGAGCCGATCTCTTTCCCTGCTTTGCAGATGTTGCCCGCAACGTCCGCGAGATTCTCGACTCCAGCGAGTACGATGCCGAAAATAAAGGCGCCTACAAGGGGTCGCTGCTCACGCGTCTCAACTCGCTCACCAACGGGCTCAACGGCATGATGCTTTCGTCGAACGAAGTCGATGCTAGCGTGCTTTTTGACGCCAACACAGTCATCGATCTATCGCGCATTGGCTCCGCCGAAACAAAATCCCTACTCATGGGTCTTCTTGTACTCAAACTTCAAGAACATCGCATGGCCGAGAAAAAGGGCATGAACCAGCCGCTTCGCCATCTGACCGTGCTTGAAGAGGCGCACAACCTGCTTAAGCGATCGTCGAGCAACCAAGGCTCGGAGAGCGGCGACCTGACAGGCAAGAGCGTCGAGATGATCTCAAATGCCATCGCCGAGATGCGCACATACGGCGAAGGCTTCATCATCGCCGACCAGGCGCCCGGCCTTCTCGATATGGCAGCCATTCGCAACACAAATACCAAGATCATCCATCGCCTGCCCGATCTTTCGGACCGCGAGCTCGCCGGTCGCGCTGCCAACCTCAACGACCAACAGATCGTCGAGCTGGCACGCTTGCCTAAGGGCGTTGCGGCCATTTACCAAAACGATTGGGTTGAGCCGGTGCTCTGCAAGATCGCCAAAGCAGAGGATGGCGAGCACTTTACGTACAGCCGCCCCATCGAAGACACCACAGACAACCAACACGATGACGCTCTTTCCGTAGCGCGTATGTTGGCATACGGCATCAGCATTGGAACCGAGGCGGAGCTGCATAGCATTCGCGAACGGCTCGATCGCCTCCATATCGGCTCATCCACAAAGGTCAGTATTCTGCGCACCGCTCAAAACCCGCCCAACGAACCGCACATGACCAAGCTGGCGCCCATTATGAGCGCGCTGTTCCCCGATGTCGTCAAAACGGTCGAACGTGAGCTCAAGAGCAGCAATGAAGCCGAGCAATTGACAAGAGCGGCAGAAGCGGCGCTCGGGGCTTCCATCAACCGCGATATCGACAGCCGCACCAGGCAGGTCATCATTCAGGGCATCATGACCGATGTCTTGTGTCTGCAAATGCAAGATACCCAAGCATATTCCGATTGGCACAACTGGAACGAGAATAGCGAGGTGAGCTAATGACATTTAAGCTAATGGAGTTCACGCAAATGAAAATCGACGAACCCAAACCAGGCGATAAACTTGGGTTCAATCCCGATAAACTCATTGGCCCCGAATCAAAGGAAACCAAAACAGAAGTTAGCGATATCGACCGAGCGGACCACATCAATCCTGACAAATTGATTGAATCCTCAGTGGAATCGTGTGACTACCCTTCTACTTATGAGGAACGGCTGGACCGTACACCGACCATGGAGAATCCCAATGGCAAATGGTCGGGCGATCGAGGGGAGTCGATGTTTGTTCCCACAGTCGATAGGGTTTGCGAGATTCTTCGAAACAAAGGTCTTGAGGGCATCAATTACAGGGATGGAATTCCTGACTTCAACCCTATCTCTGAGGCGAAAGTAACCATACAAGGCATGAGCCAGCATAGGCTTTCGCAGATTGGCGAGAACGGCGAGCGCATTGTCGGCAACTATGAAAAGGCAGACATTGAATGCGCAAAAGCTTGGAACCTTGAGCAACGCGATGGCAAAGAAGACTGGACCAATAAAGACGTCAAAAAATGGCGCGTGGCAAACGGGTACACCTGGCACGAGCACAATGACATGAAAACGTGCTACCTTGTTCCGACCGAAGTTCACGACGTATGCAGGCATCTCGGCGGCGTAAGCGAAATCAAAAATATACTGAATCAGATTGGCGGCTTCGATGACTAACAGCATAAATCTGTGGGGCAGGGATTTCTCGCTCCCCGTCTATTACGAGTGCGACTCGGACCAAGGCGTCCTCGACATTCAAAAGGAAGCAAAGGACGCCCTGCTTGCAAGCTGGGATATCGTTGAGGACAGCAAGGAAGCGATCGAAGATTATTGTCTCGAAAGAGACGGCGATCAGATTGAGGGCCCCATTACAAACATCTTTAGATACGTTATTCCGGCCAGCATCGTGGTACTTCGAAGCGATGATGCTCGCAAAGCAGCGCTCATGTGCAACTATCGCTTTGACCCCGAACACGGACTTGCTGCGGTATTTGAGAACGAAAAACTTACAGCCGTCGTCCCCCAAGACGAGCTCTAGGTCGATCATACGCAGACAGAAAAACGAAAACCGAGGCCACTCCAGTACATACCGGAGCGGCCTCGGCCTCTTTTACGTATGCTCCGCGAGGTAGCTAAAATAGCCCCGTCCCAAATTAGCTACCCCAGCCCCTTTCTAAGTTGCGGTGAAATAGGGACTGTTTGCCTGGTTTATTGGGCCCAGCAGTCCGTATTCCACCGCAACTGATGAGGAAACGTGATTAGGCGACGGGCTTGGCGCGGCGGATAGCTGGGAACATCACCGTGATGGCGAGGATGACGCCCACGACGGCAATCGCCCCGCCCACGAAGCCGATCCAGGCGATACCGGGGCCCGAAACCACGGCGCCGCCGATCGCGGTGCCCGTGCCGATACCCAGATTAAACAGGCCCGAGAAGATCGACATGGCGACAGCCGACGAATCCGCGGGCGTGTACTTGATAAGCTCGGCCTGGAATGCCACGTTAAAGGCCGTGGCGCAGCAGCCCCACAGCACGCAGACGGCAAGCACTGCTGCGAGCGACGATGCGGCCGAACCTATGAGCAGCAGGGCCGCTGGCACGCCGGAGAGCGTGATAGCCAAAAACGGGAAGCGGTGCCCGTCGAACAGGCGGCCAAACAGCCAGCTGCCCACCAGACCGGAGCAGCCAAACGCCGTCAGCGTCATGGTAATGGCGCCCGCGTCGACGTGCGCGACCTGCGCCAGGAAGGGCTCGATATAGCTGTAGCCTGTGTAATAGCCGGTCGCCATAAAAACCGTGACCGCGTAGAGCGCGATGAGGAACGGGCTCTTGAGCAGCTCGGGCAGCTGTTTGACGGCAAAGCGCTCTCCCGCCGGCATGGCCGGGAACACCGCGGCCTGGTACACCACCGCGGCGGCAGAAAAGGCCCCGACCACGGCAAACGTCATGCGCCAGCCCACGGCCAGGCCGATGGCGCGGCCGATCGGCAGGCCAAAGATCTGTGCGATGGACGAGCCCGTGGCGATCATGCTGATGGCGAGCGCCCCGTGACGGGCGTCGACCAGGCGCGAGGCCATAATCGAGGCGACCGACCAGAACACGGCATGTGCGCAAGCGACCACCAGGCGTGCGCAGACTAAAATAGGATAGGTGGGCGCCACGGCGGACAGGAACTGACCCAGAGAGAACACGGCGAGCACGCCGAGCAGCATACGCTTGAACTCAAAGCGCGAGGCAAACACCATAAGCGGCAGCGACAGCAGCATGACGCCCCAGGCGTAGACCGAAATCATGATGCCTGCCTGGGCCTCGGTGAGCGAGAACGACGCGGCGATATCAGTCAGAAGGCCGATGGGCATGAACTCCGATGTGTTGAACACGAACGCGCAGCAGGCGAGCCCGATAAGCGGGAGCCACTGCTTGAGCGAGATGCCATCTTGTCTTGCCTGAGTCATGTAGGAAACCTCTCCGATTGTCTTGGGCGGTGGGCGATTATATAGCAACGGCCCCGCATCCGTCAGCACAGATGCGGGGCCGCAATCAACTCAATACACAGAGGTTGCGCCGTCAATAAATAGCTAAGCCAACCCCAGCAATATGCCCGCCGAATGCACGACAAACGCCACGATCCAGGCGACCGTCACCTGAAACGCGAACACGGCAACGGCATAGCGCGCGCCCAACTCGCTCTTGACGGCACCGATTGCCGCCACGCAGGGCGGGTACAGCAGCGTAAAGACCAAGAACACGTAGGCGGTAAACGGCGAAAACATGGTCGACAGCGCCGCGGGTGACGTTGCATCCAAAAGCACGGTGAGGGTCGAGATGACGCTCTCCTTGGCGATAAGTCCGGTGACGAGCGCCGTGGATGCACGCCAGTCGCCAAAGCCAAGCGGCGCCAACGCCGGCGCGATGATGCTACCCAGACCGGCAAGTAGACTCTGCGACTGATCGGCGACCACATTAAAGCGGATGTCAAACGTCTGGAGGAACCAGATGACCACAGTGGCGGCAAAGATGATGGTAAAGGCCTTGGTAATAAAGTCCTTGGCCTTATCCCACGCCAGCATCACCGTCGTCTTGATGCTCGGCAGGCGGTAATTGGGAAGCTCCATGATAAACGGCACCGGGTCGCCCTTAAATGCCGTGCGGTTGAGCACCAAAGCCGCGATGCAACCGACCGCAATGCCAATCAGATAGAGCGAGACCATGGCTGGGACCGTCGCCTGCGGGAAGAATGCTCCGCACAGCAAGCCGTAAACCGGCAACTTGGCCGAGCAGCTCATGAACGGTGTGAGCATGACCGTCATCTTGCGATCATGCTCGGATGGGAGTGTACGGGTCGACATGATAGCCGGCACGGTGCAGCCAAAACCGACGAGCATGGGCACAAAGCTGCGGCCCGACAGGCCAAAGCGACGCAGCACCTTATCCATGACAAAGGCCACGCGCGCCATGTAGCCGGAGTCTTCCAGAATGGAGAGGAACAAGAAGAGCACGACGATAATCGGCAGGAAGGTCAGCACGCTGCCCACGCCCGTAAGCACGCCGTCGACAGCCAGCGAGCGCACCACGTCGTTGGTTCCGAACGCCTTGAGACCCGCATCGGCCGAGGCGATGATGACAGCGATGCCGTCCTCCATAAGTCCCTGCAACGCCGCGCCGATCACGCCAAACGTCAGCCAAAAGACGAGGCCCATGATCACCAGAAACGCCGGGATGGCCGTGTAGCGACCCGTCAGGATGCGGTCGATCTTAACGGAGCGCACGTGCTCGCGGCTCTCGTGCGGCTTCACCACGCAGCGCCCGCACACGTCGCCGATAAAGCTAAAGCGCATATCGGCCAGCGCGGACAGGCGGTCGGTGCCAGCCTCGCCCTCCATCTGGGTAATGATGTGCTCGATAGCGTCAAGTTCGTTGCGATCCAGGTGAAGTGCCTCGGTCACCAGCTCGTCGCCCTCAACCAGCTTGGTCGCCGCAAAACGCACCGGAATGCGGGCCGTCACGGCATGGTCCTCGATCAGGTTGGCAATGCCGTGGATGCAGCGATGCAGCGCACCGCCGTCCGGGCCATCGGGCGCGCAGAAGTCCAGGCGACCCGGGCGCTCGCGGAACCGCGCCACATGCAGAGCGTGATCCACCAGCTCGCCGATACCCTCGTTGCGGGCAGCGCTAATGGGGACAACAGGCACGCCCAACAGGCTCTCGAGCAGGTTGACGTCCACGGCGCCGCCGTTGGCCGTCACCTCGTCCATCATGTTGAGCGCGATGACCATGGGGCAGTCGAGCTCCATAAGCTGCAGCGTCAGGTAGAGGTTGCGCTCGATATTGGTGGCATCGATGATGTCGATGATGGCGTCGGGATGCTCGTCAAGGATGAATTGACGGCTGACAATCTCCTCGCCCGTGTACGGCGACAACGAATAAATACCGGGCAGGTCGGTAACGCTCGCCTCGGGGTGGTTACGGACAGTACCGTCCTTGCGGTCGACCGTCACGCCGGGAAAGTTACCAACATGTTGGTTGGAACCCGTCAGCTGGTTGAACAGCGTGGTCTTACCGCAATTTTGGTTGCCGGCGAGGGCAAAGTGCAGCGGCGCGCCCTCGGGCACGGCCGTTTTTGCCGCGCGGGGCGAATACGTCCCCTCACCGAGCGCCGGGTGCTCCGTCGTGCCGATTGCGGCGTTAACGCGCGGGCTCGTATCGGTGTCGTGAATACCCACGAGCTCAATGCGAGCAGCATCGTCTTTGCGCAGCGTCAACTCGTAGCCACGCAGGCGAATCTCGAGCGGGTCGCCCATGGGGGCGTACTTCATCATGGTGACTTCGGTGCCCGGCGTTAAGCCCATGTCCAAAATATGCTGTCGGAGTGCCTGATCGTCCGATGCCACCGATGCGACAACGGCGTCCTTCCCAATCTCGAGTGTATCGAGCTTCACGTCCGTGTTCCTCCCCCGACGCCCACAGGGCGTTGCATTTATGTTCACCATTGCTAACCGTTTGCCATGGCTAACCAATTTTAACCATGCATGATAGCGCGAACATACAGCGACGTTCAATCAACAGATTGTTGCAATGGGGACAGATCGCTTTGCCCAATAGATGCGATGCGGAACAACCAGGCGCGGGAGGGGATTCCGGGACACGGTTTCCCAGACGGCACCCTTTCGGAAACCGCACCCCACTATTCAGGCGAATTCCGGGATGCAGTTTCCCGATGGGGGCTCCTGGGGAAACTGCATCCCACTCCGAAACGCTAAAACGGGATGGGCTTTCCGACTGAGGTCTCTAGCGGAAACTGCGTCCCGGAATAGGCGCTCAGACTGGGACGTATTTTCCCGATCGAGCCCCTCGAGGAAACTGCGACCCGGAATCTGTGCCCGAAACGGGACGTGGTTTCCCCGAGGACCGAAACAGCCGCCCGCCCCTCGTCAAAATCATCCGCTTTCCTCCGTTGTATGCGGATCATCCAAGGAGTGTCCCAGAGTGCCAGCAATAGGAACGTCCCCAGCTGCCGGCAGCATTTCACCACAACTGCAAAAACCCGCGCAGGCAACAGTAGTCACCTGCGCGGGTTTAGTGGGCGCTCACAAAGGTACGTTACAGAGGCCCACGTCAGTTATGGATTACCGAACGGCACCGGCACGCGATGCCTCAGCCGGCTTGCCAAGCGATGAAGCTTACCGAAGTCCTAGACAATCGGCGCAATGCCGGCAAAGTGCAGATACAGCGAAATGATTGCTACGATAATGACCACCGCTGCGATCAGCTTGTCGTGCAGATGCGGAAGCACCGGCTTACCGCGACCTCGCTCGCCCAACATATAGACGGGAATGGCCGGAGCAAAAAGAATCGTCGTGATCATAACGCCCTGAAGACCCGTCGACCACACCAGGAACAATGTGTAGATGAAGCCGAGCGTACCGAAGAAGCGGGCTTTGCCGACGCTGGGCGCATGCGGCCCGTCCAGATGCTCGTTCTTCCAGCCAATCACCATGTAATAGGCAGCCGAGCAGACATACGGAACCAGAATCGTGTTGACTGCGCAGCTATAGAAGAACTGGTAGGTGCTCGCCGCCACATACGACACGATCAAGAAGAGCTGCGTGATGCCGGAGCTCACAAGAACCGTTACCACCGGGGCGTCGTGCTTGTTCGTCTTGGCAAACGCCAGAGGGAAGGATCCCTGGCGCGCCGCCTCGAACGGCGTCTCGGACGCAATGATGACATAGCCCAGCAGCGCGCCGACCAGCGAAAGGATAACGCCAAGGTTTACGATGGCAGCGCCAACCGGACCGATTGCGCACTCGAGAATTCCCGCCATGGAGGGCGTTGCGAGCTGCGCCATCTCCTCGCGCGGCATAATGCCGAGTGACAGCATCGAGATGATCAGATACAGCGTAAATACAGCCGCAAATCCGAGCGCCGTCGAGCGGCCGACGTCACGCACGTACTTTGCACGGCCCGAGATAACGACAGCGCCCTCGATGCCCGTGAAGACCCAGACAAGGGCGATCATGGTCGAGACAACCTGCTCGCCAAAGCCAGGACCAGCCGGCTCTCCCCAGAAGTTGTCCATAAAGATATCGACGTTGAACTTACCCAGGAGCACGATGCTCAGCACAAAGAGCCCCAGCGGCACCAGCTTCGCCAACGTGACGATAGTGTTAATGCCCGCAGCCTCCTTAACGCCACGAAGCACAAGGACGGTAAGGAACCACAAAAACGCGCTGGCGCAGACGATGGAAAGCAGGTTGTTGCCCGCGCCAAACGCAGGGAAGAAATAGCCCAGCGCGCTAAACAGCAAGAGCGCAAAGCTCACGTTGGAAAGACATGCGCTGATCCAGTAGCCCCAGGCGGAGTTGAATCCAATGTAATCGCCAAAACCAGCCGCAGCGTATGCATAGATGCCGCCGGTCAGGTCGGGACGAGCCTGAGACAAACCGTTGAACACCATCATCAGCGCAAAGACGCCGATAAAGCAAATTCCCCACGAGACGATAACCGCACCGGTATTTGCCCCGCCTGCTGCCATATCGCCGGCAAGCGAAAAGATACCGCCACAAATACTGGCGGTAATGACCATCATGGTCAGACGAAAGAGATCGAGGCCATTAGGGTCGATAATCTCGTCGTTTTGAACTTTAGAGGCCATTGTATGTGCACCCCCTTCATCATGTGATCGAACGAAAGATGACCCGGACGTCCCGAATCGGGTGCCGGGCCATCGGTCAAGCGATCATCAGACTGTTACAGCTATCGCGTTAGAAGCGCAGCGACAGGCAAGAAAGGCCGCCGTCGACCTTGCGATACTCGGAGGTATCGACGACGAGCGTCTTGTAGCCCAGATCCTGCACGGCCTTGAGCACGGTCGGATAGCCCTCGGCGACGATGACCGTACCGTTGACCCAGATGCAGTTGGCGCCGTAAGCCTCGTCCTCGGGCACGACGATCTTGTTGTACTGGGCAAAGTCGGGTTTATCGATAAACTCACCGGAAACGAGCATGTTGTTGTCCTCGATGTAGTTGACGCCCGTCTTGAGGTGTAGGACCTCCTCCAGCGGAACCTCGGAACCCTCGAGACCCCAGCCCTCGAGAATCTCACAGAACTGGCGGATGCCCTCTTCGTTGGTGCGAGCGGAGCGACCGACGTAGAAATGGTCGCCGACCATCATGACGTCGCCGCCGTCGAGCGTACCCGGAGAAACGATGTGCTTGACATGCTCGTCGTCAAAGAAGCGACGGACGGCTGGTTCGATCTCGTCCTTCTCGCCGTTGCGGCTGTCGGCACCGGGGTTGGTAATGATGGCGCCGCAGCGAGTGATGACGGCCGGATCCTCGACAAAGCAGCTGTCGGGATACTGCTCGAGCGCCGGCAGCACCGACACGTCAACGCCGCACTGCTCGAGCGCATGCTCGTAATCGTAGTGCTCCTCGATGGCACGCTCGTAGATGGGCTGGCCAAGCTCGGGGGCACTCGTGATGCCATTGCTCAGGGACTTGCCGGGACGACGGATGATGACGTGGCTGAACTTGGTCATGATGATCCTCCTTGGATCTCTTAGCAGAGAGCGGGACTTCTTTGCGCCCGCCTTCCTTTCGATGGCTTTATCTTAAGGCGGTTTTCCTATTTTGTATATTGTATACAATCCTGAACGGTAGGTATTCATCGGTAAGCGTATTCTCACCTATCGGCGCAAAGTAGCGCGATTTAACTGGTCGTTCTATAATTCAACTGAGCTATTCAAGCGAAACGTATTTAATTTTGAAAATATACAGTTGAGGAACACAAGCTCATGGAAACGCTCAGAAGACCCTTGAAGGATCATGTATACGACTATATTTCGAGCCGCATAGATGCCGGCGAGCTTTCGGCTGGCGACCGCGTGAGCGAGCAAGCGATCTGCGATGCCATGGGCGTGTCGCGCACGCCGGTTCGCGAGGCGCTCATTCAGCTGGCAAGCGATGGCTACCTGGACAATCTCCCCCGTCGCGGATTCCGTGTCCGTGGGTTCGATCAACAAAACGCCGTTGAAGTCTTTGAGATTATGGGGCCGCTCGATGGGCAGGCGGCATACCTCGCCTGTCCCCTCCTGACCAAAGAGGACATCATGCAGCTGAAGTTTTTGGTTGGGTCCATGGACCTTGCGATCCAAGGCGGTCTTATCCGAAAGTACGACGACATTCAGCGAGACTTTCATCTGACGTACTTCAACCGCTGCGGCAACGATCGTCTACGCGATATGATTGCGCAGCTCGAGCGCTGCTTTATCAAACGCGATTACGAGACTGTCGATCAAGAGACGGCGTGCAAGCTGCTCGATAAAGCCAATGCCGAACATGCCCATATTCTTGAACTGTTCGAAGCGCGGGACGCGGCGGGCGTGCGCGATTACGTACGCGATGTCCATTGGAACACGGAGAACGCCCAGTTCACCGTTTGGTAGGAAAGCAGCGGGCGGTAGCGGACCAATTCTTGGCACCGCCGCTCAAAATGATTCATTTCCCTCCGTCACCAAGGGATCATTGGTGCAATGGGAGCAGGTTACTTTGCGCCAATAAGTAGGATGCGGAGCAACCGAACGGCGGGACTCCGGGCCGCAGCTTCTCAAACGACACCCTTCCGGAAACCGTGTCCCACTATCCGGGCGAATTCTGGGATGCAGCTTCCCAATGGGGCCCCTTGGGGAAATCGCATCCCGGAATTCACGCCCGAAACGGGATGCGTTTTCCAGTTGAGGCATCTTGCGGAAAATGCATCCCGGAATCGTCGCTCAGACCGGGACGCATTTTCCCGATCGACCCTCTGCGGGAAACTGTATCCCACCTTGAGGGGCAAAACTGGGACGCGGTTTCCGGCCCGGGCATCAAAACGAAGTTGCGGTGGAATAGTTCCTGCTTGGGGCTTTAACCAGCAAAAACAGGAACTATTTCACCGCAAGTTATGAGGGACGGGATGGGGCTGGCCCTCTTACTCTTACAGATGGCGCTCCAGGAAGCGGAAGGCTAGGCGAATCCAAGGGCGAACCGCCACCTGCTTGCCCTCGTTGTCGACCGCGGTATTGGCATTGCCGAGCGAAAGGCCGTGACCGCCTTGGTCAAAGACGTGCATCTCGCAAGCGACGCCCTCCTCGGCCATGCGCTGAGCAAACGGATAGACCTGCGCGATCGGCGCTGTTTTGTCATCGGACACGCCCCACACAAAGGTCGGCGGCATCTGACGCGAAACATGCGTGGTAGGGCAGATATCGGCCAGGTGCTCTTCGGTGGCCTCGCCGCCGGTCACCATCGACAGGTAGTCGTTGAGCAAATCGCGCCCCGTCTTGCCGCCTGTCTTGGGCACGCGCAAGTCGATGCGCGGATCGCGCGTCTGCATGTCGCGGACATAGGCAAAGTCGAGCAATGGATAGCCCAGCACCACGGCATCGGGACGAATGTCGTCCGGACGCGCCCCGGCAAGTGCCGCGAAGGGACCGGTCTTCCACTGCGTTGCCAGCGAGGCGCAAATCATGCCGCCCGCCGAAAAGCCCACAACGCACACGCGCTTGGGATCGACATGCCACTCGTCGGCATTCGCACGAACCGTGGCGACCATCTTGGCAAGATCTGCCTGGGGGTGCGGAAAGCTCACGTCACCCGTGCCACTCGTGACATAGTTGAGAACAAAGGTCTGGTACCCGTGATCCAAAAAGGCAAACGCCACCGGATCTTGCTCATGCGGGGCGATGTGCGTAAACGCGCCTCCGCCGCAGATGATCACTGCCGGGCGACGACCATTGGGCTTGCCGGGCAGCGGTTCGGCCCCCATATAGGTAAACGTCGCCGGATATTCCTCGGTCGGCTCCTCGCCCCACAGCGCATGGCTCTCGACGATCATATATGCTCCCTTCGCGCGATTCATGCGCACGTTATGTATCGCCTTCAAGCGTACCCCACTTGGACGCACGGCATCGAAACGTATCCGCAATAAGTTCCCTTCAACTGATATATCACATAATCCCAGCTCAGGGCCGTCGTTGAGCAGCGTAAAATAGAGACGCTGACCGAGCCGGTAAACACACACGAAACGTTTCCGGCAAAACTACGCGTGCGCCACATGCGCACTTGATACGTTGGAGGCATCTATGGGTCTGCTCGATTCGCTCAAGTCCACGTTCAACTCGTCGGGCGAGGCGTCCGTACCGCCCGCGGCAAGCTTCGCCACCCGCGAAGGCGTCATCTACGCTCCCGTTAACGGTGTACTCGTCAATCTAAACGAGGTTCCCGACGAGACCATCGCCTCGGGTATGCTCGGCCAGGGCTACGGCATCGAGCCCATCACCGGCACCATCTATGCGCCCGCTAACGGCCGCATCGGCGCCACCACCGTCACCAACCACTCTATTGGCATGATCACCGAGGACGGCCTTCGCGTGTTCATCCATGTCGGCCTGGGCACCGTACAAATGAACGGCAAGGGTTTTGCCCGCTTTGTCGAGATGGGCGATGTGGTCAAGGCAGGCCAGCCGCTCATCAGTTTCGACCGCGATGCCATTAAGGCCGCTGGCCACGAGGACATCGTGACCGTCATCATCTCCGAGCTCGATCGTCTTAAGAGCATCGACCATGTCGGCGAGTCTGGAACGCTTATCGGCGGCAACCCGCTCGTCAAGCTGGGCGACCCGCTGCTGGTGGCTAAGACCAAGTAACGAGTCCTGCGCCGTACAGCCAATAGGCAACACGCCAAGCGCCCACGACCATCTGGCCGCGGGCGCTTTTCGTTTGAAAACCGTCCCGTCAATACCTTATCTGTATAGCCCAAATGAGCCGAGCTGCTAGAATATCGAACTGTATGGATAACTATCATTCAACCGCTATGGGAGGATACGTGAACCGCACCAAAATCGCGCAGCTCTATGCCGATTCCGAGTCGCTCGGCGGCAAGGCCGTCACTGTCGCCGGCTGGGTCAAGTCCGTCCGCGACATGAAGAACTTTGGCTTCGTCACGCTCAACGACGGCAGCTGCTTCCGCGACCTGCAGGTCGTCATGAACCGCGAGACGCTCGGCAACTACGACGAGATCGCCCACCAAAACGTCTCGGCTGCACTCATTTGCACCGGCACCGTCAGGCTGACCCCCGATGCGCCCCAGCCTTTCGAGCTTTCTGCCACCTCCATCGAGGTAGAGGGCACGAGCGCCCCGGACTACCCGCTGCAGAAGAAGCGCGCAACCGTCGAGTTCCTGCGTACCCAGCAGCACCTGCGCCCGCGCACCAACCTGTTCCGCGCTGTGTTCCGCATCCGCTCTGTCGCGGCTGCCGCCATCCACCGCTTCTTCCAGGAGCAGGGCTTTGTCTACGTCAACACCCCCATCATCACCACGAGTGACTGCGAGGGCGCCGGCGAGATGTTCCGCGTGACCACGCTCGACCCCAAAAATCCGCCTCTCACCGAGTCCGGAGAGGTCGACTGGAGCCAGGACTTCTTTGGCAAGCATGCAAGCCTTACCGTGTCCGGCCAGCTCAATGCCGAGAACTTTGCCATGGCCTTTGGCGACGTGTACACCTTTGGCCCCACCTTCCGCGCCGAAAACTCCAATACCACGCGCCACGCCGCCGAGTTTTGGATGATCGAGCCCGAGATGGCCTTTGCCGACCTGAACGACTACATGGATAACGCCGAGGCCATGCTCAAGTACGTTCTTAAGGACGTTATGGCCACTTGCCCCGACGAGCTCAACATGCTCAACAAGTTTGTGGACAAGGGCCTGATCGAGCGCCTGAACCACGTAGCCAACTCCGACTTTGCCCGCGTCACCTACACCGAGGCCGTCGAGATCCTGGAGCAGGCCGTCGCCGCCGGTCACAAGTTTGACTATCCTGTCAGCTGGGGCATTGACCTGCAGACCGAGCACGAGCGCTTCCTGACCGAGGAGCACTTTAAGCGCCCGACCTTCGTGACCGACTACCCGGCCGAGATCAAGGCCTTCTACATGCGCATGAACGACGACGGCAAGACCGTCGCCGCCGCCGACTGCCTGGTTCCCGGTATCGGCGAGATTATCGGCGGCTCCCAGCGCGAGGAGCGCCTGGATCTTCTCGAGGCCCGCATCAAGGACCTTGGCATGGCCCCCGAGCAGTACAAGTACTACCTTGACCTGCGCCGCTACGGTTCCTGCAAACACGCCGGCTACGGCCTGGGCTTCGAGCGCTTGGTCATGTATCTGACCGGCGTGGGCAACATCCGCGACGTCCTTCCGCACCCCCGCACCGTGGGCAACGCCGATTTCTAATCGCCACAGCTCCGTCCCGCGCGTTACAGCGTGTCGCACCAGCGCCTCTCGGCAAGCCGAGGGGCGCTTTTTTCAACAGCATCCGTCAGGCTTTTGTCAAGCTTTTGGTCAGCTGATCAGGGCTGTTGAAAACTCGATCCGCCGCTTGCCGACGACTACCGACCACCCAGAGTGCCCTGCGCCCCTCAGCAAACCCCGTGTCCTAGGCTCCGTACCGTCATCACCCAAAAACGGAAAGGACGTGAACGCAATGGCCAAACCCGCTGTTGAGAACTACGAGGCCACGACCAGGGGTGCTGCTTCCATGGCAGCCTATCGCGCTGTGCGCATCCTGCAACTCTTAAGCGAGCATACCGGTGAGGACAAAGCGCTTCCTCCCGATGAGCTGATCGAGCGTCTCGCCCATCCCGACGACCCCGCTCGCATGCCCATCTCGGCAGCGCGGCGCAGTATCCATACCGCGATTTCCGCCCTGCGACATGCCGGATACGAGATTGAGTACAAGCGCGGCGCGGGTTACCGACTTCTCACCCGACCGCTCTCCGACGAGGAAATCATTCGACTCCATGGCATGGTCATGCGCAACCGCTCCACACCCATCGCGACCAGGAAAAGCATAGCGCGCCATCTGGTCGCCATGGCAAGCGCCGACGTTCGCGGCTACCTCGATACGTCCGAGCCGGCACCAAGCGCAGAAGGCAAACCCGCCAAGACCACGCGACCGCCCGCCAAACGCATCGATACCTGCGAGCTCATCGAGCGGGCCATCGACCACGGAACCACGGTGAGCTTTGACATTTCAAGCGTCACGACACATGACAAGATCGAAGTGACGAGGATGACCGTTCGGCCTTTTGCCATCAAACAGCGAGACGGTGTCTCGTATCTGCTGGGAACGGTCGTCGACGGGCACGGCTCCGACGACACCCTACGCACCGTCGAGGTCAGCCGCATGAGAAACGTTAGCACGCGCCTGCTCGACGGCAAGAAGCTCTTTGCCGCGCTGGACGAGGGGGAGCGGCCCGCGCCCGCCGCCTAAGTCTTGCCGTTGCCCGCCAAATCCCCCGCCGTCCATCCGGTTCAGTATTAAAAAACCCGACAGGTTGTTGAAAAAATGGGCATCGGCGCTACTATAGACCCACTTGCACTTTGTTTGAGTGCAGTGTTTCCAGCAATTTCTATACTGGGGGTAATGACATGAACGACATCACCATCAGCCGCAGGAGCCTTCTGGTCTCCGCCGGCCTGCTCGCACTGGCCCCGCTCGCCGGATGCGGCGGCAACTCTGGTTCCGGCTCTGCAGCCGCCGGTTCCGACTACACCATCGGCGTTCTGCAGCTCACTGAGCACTCCGCGCTCGACGCCGCCAACGACGGCTTTGTCAAGGCCATCAAGAAGAGCGGACTCAAGGTCAAGATCGACCAGAAGAACGCCCAGAACGACCAGTCCACGTGTAAGTCCATCGCCGACAAGTTTGTGGGCGACAACGTCAACTTGATCTACGCCATCGCCACGCCTGCCGCACAGGCTGCCGCCGGCGCCACGGCCGATATCCCCATCGTGGGCTGCGCCATCACCGACTACGCCGCCTCCGGCCTGGTCCAGGACAACGACAAGCCCGGCACCAACGTCACTGGCGCCTCCGACCTCACCCCGGTCGCCGAGCAGCTCGAGATGATGCAGAAGGTCCTGCCCGACGTTAAAAAGGTCGGTCTGCTCTACTGCACCGCCGAGTCCAACTCCGACGTCCAGATCAAGGCCGCCAAGAAGGAACTCGACAAGCTGGGCCTGGAGTACACCGATTTCACCGTCTCGAGCTCCAACGAGATCCAGTCCGTCGTCGAGTCTGCCGTGGGCAAGGTCGACGCGCTCTACTCTCCCACTGACAACACTATCGCCGCGGGCGCTTCGCAGGTCGGTCAGATCTGCAAGGAGAACAAGCTTCCCTTTGTGACCGGCGAGGAGGGCATGTGCATGGCCGGCGGCCTGTTCACCCTTTCCATCAACTATGAGGACCTGGGCTACGCCGCGGGCGAGATGGCCGTTAAGATTCTGAAGGGCGAGGCCAAGCCCGAGGATATGCCGATCAAGCACCTCCCGAGCAAGGATCTGGTCGTCATCAAGAACGACGAGATGGCCGAGGCCCTGGGCATCGACCTTTCCGCTCTAGACGAGTAGCGCCATGCGCGGTAACGCAGCTAGGCACGCGCTTGCGCCATAGCTGCGTTATTCAATATCTGAGTCATTGGGGCGAACGCTAAAGACCGGCGTTCGCCCTGCTTGTTTTTGGTAAAACAAAATGTCCGTCCGCTGCTCTTTTATGCATTGGTACCGCTATTATGGAAAATCACGTGTCCACCCTATCCTAGGAGGTATGAAGCATGCTCATTGCATTGCAGGGCGCCGTTTCGCAGGGTGTCCTCTGGGGCATTATGGTGCTTGGCGTGTTTATCACGTTCCGCCTGCTCGACATCCCCGATATGACCTGCGACGGCAGCTTTGCCCTCGGCGGCTGCGTCTGCGCCGTGCTCATCGTCAACAACAATGCCGACCCGTTGCTCGCCGTTTTGGCCGGCATGTGCGCCGGCGCCATTGCGGGCGCGGTCACGGGCATTCTGACCACCGTCTTTGAGATTCCCGCGATCCTCGCCGGAATCCTCACCCAGATCAGCCTGTGGTCCATCAACCTGCGCATCATGGGCAAATCCAACACGCCCATCCTTGCCAAGGGCACCGTGTTCTCGGCCGTCAGCAATATGACGGGCCTGCCGCAGTCCACCGTTGCCATCATCCTGGGCATCTTGCTCGCCGTGGCTATCGTTGCCATCCTGTATTGGTTCTTTGGCACCGAGATCGGCTCGGCGCTGCGCGCCACCGGCAACAACGAGTACATGATCCGTGCCCTGGGCGTCAACACCAACTCCACTAAGATGATCGCCCTCGTGCTCTCCAACGCCCTCATTGGCCTTTCGGGCGCGCTCATCTGCCAGAGCCAGAAGTACGCCGACATTGGCATGGGCACCGGCGCCATCGTTATCGGTCTCGCCGCCATTGTTATCGGCGAGGTGCTCGGCCGCCTGCTGCCCGGCGGTCTCACGCAGTTTAGCGTCCGTCTTGCCTCCGCCGTCTTTGGCTCCGTAGTGTACTTCCTCATCCGCGCCATCGTGCTGCAGCTGGGCATGGACGCCAACGACATGAAGCTGCTCTCCGCCGTGATTGTCGCCGTGGCCCTATGCGTGCCCGTGGTTTGGGAGCGCTATAAGCTCCGCAGCTCCTACACGAAGGGGGATGAGGCAGATGCTTAAGCTCTCGCACGTCAAGAAGACCTTTAACAAGGGCACCGTCACCGAAAAGCGCGCTCTTACCGGCGTCGACCTTACCCTCAACGACGGTGACTTTGTAACCGTGATTGGCGGCAACGGCGCCGGCAAGTCCACGCTGCTCAACATGATCGCCGGCGTGTATCCGCTCGATTCGGGCGTTATCGAGCTCGACGGCACCGACATCTCGCGTCTGAGCGAGTCGCAGCGTGCCAAGTACCTGGGCCGCGTGTTCCAGGACCCCATGCGCGGCACCGCAGCCGACATGCAAATTGCCGAGAACCTGGCACTCGCCAAGCGTCGCGGCCAGCGTCGCGGCCTTTCGTGGGGCGTCACCAAGGCCGAGAAGGACGAGTACGTCAAGCTGCTCAAGCGTCTGGACCTTGGTCTGGACACGCGCCTCAACGCCAAGGTCGGCCTGCTCTCGGGCGGCCAGCGCCAGGCACTCACCCTGCTCATGGCCACGCTCACCAAGCCGCGCCTGCTGCTGCTCGACGAGCATACCGCGGCACTCGACCCCAAGACGGCCTCTAAGGTGCTCAATCTGACCGAGGAGATCGTCGACGAGAACCACCTGACCACGCTCATGGTCACGCATAACATGAACGACGCTATCCGTCTGGGCAATCGCCTGATCATGATGCACGAGGGCCACGTAATCTACGACGTGGCGGGCGATGAGAAGAAATCGCTCACCGTGACCGACTTGCTTCAGAAGTTCGAGGAGGTCTCGGGCGGCGAGCTCGCCAACGACCGCATGCTGCTGAGCTAAACCTACCAAAAAGGGACAGGTTGATTTTGGCAGGTTTTATCTGCGCAGACGTCAAAACCGCCGCAAAGGGACAGGCACCTTTGCGGCGGTTTTCGCATATTATGTCGATAATCCAGCGTCAGCAGGGACCACTGGTTAAGAACTAAGGAAACTGCCATGAGAGGATCTCTTCCTCGTCTTGCTTGACCGCCGCACTCCTTGCCAGCGTACTCGCCGGCGCCCCAGCTTACGCCACCGCGGACGCCCCATCTCAAGCTATCGGCCCGTCCGTTGTGATCGGACGGGCTTTTTGGTGGGTATCATGGTTGAACGATCATGAGGAGGTTTTCCCTACATGGAATTGTTTGAGCCGATTCTTCATTTCTTTGAGCAGTGGTGGGTCCACAACATCATCTGGGCTGGTATCTTGGCGATAGGCACCGCCGTTGCCGCCAAAGTCGTTTCCAAGACGCTGCGTCACCTGCTCAACCGCGACGATAACCCGCTTCCGGCATCGAGTATCTTCATCAACATTGCGCGCGCCGTCATCTGGATGATCGGCGGCAGCTTTATCCTCGACAACTGCTTTGGCATTAACGCAAACGCGCTCGTCGCCGCTCTTGGCGTCGGCGGCATTGCCATCTCGCTCGGCTTTCAGGACACGCTGTCGAACCTTATCGGCGGCATGCAGGTGACCTTTATGGGCATCATCAAGCCCGGCGACAATATCGAGGTTGGCGGCGTTTCGGGCGTGGTCCAGGACATCACCTGGCGCCACACGACCATCGAGGATGCCTACGGGCAGACCATCATTGTGCCCAACTCCAACATCTCCAAGGACACGCTCGTGCATCTGATGCCCTTTGGACGTGTGGCCGTGCCCGTTGTCGTAAAGGATACGTCTAAATGGGCTTCCCTTGACGCGCTGGCAGACGAGCTGACCAGCGCCACCAAAACGGCCGTCTCGCCCATCTCGGGCTTTGACCAGGAGCCCTACGTGCTCTTTAGCGAAATCGGCGACTTTGGCATCAAGGGCAAGATCATCTTTATCGTCAGTGACGACAGCACCACACTCACCGCTGCCGACGCCTGCATCCGCGCTATCGCTCCCATCATCGCCTAAAGCACCACAAAGGGGACAGTGAACTGCCTCCCATTTCTTTGACATCGGGAAATGGGAGGTTTTCATTCGTGGTACCATAGTTCATACAGTTGTTTAAACGACTAAGGGAGCAAACTATGGAAGAGGCCTACCGTCAAGCACGCAAGCGCGGCGAGCAAGGACGTCGACGCGCCATTAGCCAAAGCGAGCATCCATACCTTACGGACCTCGACAGTTTGGTTGCCCAGCTCCCCCTAGGTCAGCGAGAGAATGTCGGCCTGCGGGATATTCCGCTCGAAATGGTTGTCGGCACGGTTACCAAGGGCCGTCAGTCCGCCTTTTCATGCAACTTTATGCCCCTGCTGCCGTTTAGCACCGAGTTCGCCCGCAAGTGGTCCAACCTCTACGACATTCAGGTAACCGAGGGCTATCGCGACCCCATCATCGTCACCGAGTTCATGCATAGGTTCTATGTCCAGGAAGGCAACAAACGCGTCAGCGTCCTCAAATTCCTGGACGCCCCGACGGTTTCGGCCAAGGTCACCCGCCTCTACCCCGGCAAATGGGATTCCGTCGAAAGCCGCCTGTACGGTGAGTTCTGCGCGTTTTGGCGTGTCTGCCCCCTATACGAGATCGAGTTCTCGCGCGAAGGAAGCTACGAAACGCTCGCCAAGATGCTCGGTCAGAACCTTATCGAAAAATGGCCCCAGAAAAAGGTCGACTACCTGCGCCACACCTTCCTACTCTTTAAGCGCGCCTACCTTCGCGCGGGCGGCAACCACCTGGACATTACGCCCGCCGACGCCATGCTCGTCTACCTCAATGTGTACAACCAGGACCGCCTGCTGGATACGCCGACGGATATCGTCGTAAACCGCCTGTGCAAGATCTGGCGCGAACTGGTCATCGCCGGGAAAAGTGACGAGGACAAGGTCGATCTTGTCGAAGCGCCGAACGTCGATGAGGAGGAGTCGCCCGCCAAGTCCACCTCCGGCATGCTCAACTTCTTTATGGGCAAGACCGTCTATTCGGCGGCCAACCCCCTGCGCATCGCCTTTATCCATGAATTCACCTGTGCGACGTCGAGCTGGGATAGCCTGCACGACCAAGGGCGTCGGTATCTCGATGAGCACTTTGGCGGTATCGTGCGCACCGAGGCGTTTGAGGACTGTCACGATCCGGACGTGTTCTACGCCGCCGTGGAAACGGCTGTCAAACATGGAGCAAACGTCATCTTCTCGACCTCACACCGCCTGATGGAATACACGCTCAGGGCTGCCGTTGAATATCCCCGGGTTCGGTTCCTTAACTGCTCCATCGGCCTTCCCCACCAAAGCGTCCGTTCGTACTTTGGCAAGATGTACGAAGCCAAGTTTCTCCTGGGCGCCCTTGCCGCCAGCATGGCGGACAACCACCGCATCGGTTACCACGCGTCGGTCTTCGCCTCGGGCGCACTCAGCGAGATCAACGCCTTTGCGATTGGCGCCTCGCTGCTCGACCCCCGTGCGCAAATTATCCTGACCTGGGGCGATGTGCCCGCCGGAGGCCTTGCCGAGGCCATGTGCCGCGAAGGCGTGAGCGTCATGACCGGCGCCGACATGTCAAAGTCGCTCGAAGACCCCACGGCCTACGGACTCCACCGCCTGGTCGATGGCAAGGTCGTCGGCATCGCCATGCCGGTATGGAACTGGGGCCGATACTACGAGCTTATCGTGCGAAGTCTGCTGCATGGCACCTGGGACGAGACCAGTGACGACAGCCAGGTCCGCGCCGTCAACTACTGGTATGGCATGAGCTCGGGCGTTATCGACATTCGCTACGCTCCGGGCCTGCCCTATCAGACGCGCAAGCTTGTTCAGCTCCTCCGCAATGGCATCGTCGAGGGCTCCATCAATCCATTTGGCGGCGAGCTCCATAGCCAAGACGGCGTGGTGCAGATTGAGGGCTTTCCCCCACTGCCGAGCACGCAAATCATCGAGATGGACTGGCTGGCAGACAACGTGGTGGGCACCATTCCGCAGCCTGACGATGAGCCGAAGGTCCGTGCTCTATGAAAATCCTTGCCATAGCCGATACCGAAGAGCGATGCCTGTGGGAGTGCTTTCGCAAGGAACGCTTTGAGGGTGTCGACCTAATTTTGTCCGCTGGCGATCTAGACCCGGACTATCTTGAGTTTTTGGTCACGGTCATCAACAGACCACTCATCTACGTGCGTGGCAATCACGATGACCGCTACGCGCGTCATGCACCGGGCGGCTGCATCTGTGTCGAAGACACCGTGTACGTGTATCGCGGCGTCCGCATTGCGGGGCTTGGCGGCTCCATGCGCTATCGAGATGGCGCTAACATGTACACCGAGCGCGAGATGGCCAAGCGCGTGCGCAAGCTGTCCCGCAAAGTGAGGATGGTCGGCGGCTGCGACATCTTGCTCACCCATGCGCCCGCCGCCGGCATGGGCGATCTGGACGATCTGCCGCATCGGGGATTCGAATGCTTTAACACAGCGCTCGAGACATGGAATCCCGACTACATGGTGCACGGGCATGTGCACCAATGCTATGTTCGCGACTTTCAACGCGAACGCCAGCACGCATGCGGGACGACGATTATCAACGCCTGCGGCTATACGCAGTTTGAGCTTGACGAGGCGCGCTACCCCATCCGTGGCTGGCAGGCAGCCTGGCTCAATTCGCAAACCATGCGCCGCGAACTCAAGCGCCACGAGGCAATAGAGTCCTCAACCGCCAGAACCCCCTGGTAACCACCACAAAGGGGACAGGCACCTTTGTGGTGGTTCCGGACATCTCGACGCTACAGCGCGGCGATGACCTTATCGCCCATCTGGGTCGTGCCGAGGATCTTATCGGCAGGGGTACTGGCATCGGCAATGTCGCGGGTACGCCAGCCTTCGTCAAGCACACGTGCCACGGCATTTTCGATCCAAGCAGCCTGCTCACCCATGTCGAGCGCGTACGTGAGCAGCATTGCCGCCGACAGGATCTGCGCGAGCGGGTTAGCGATACCGAGCCCCGCGATGTCGGGCGCGCTGCCGGCGCTCGGCTCAAACAGCGACACACCATCGCCCAGCGAAGCCGAGGCAAGCATGCCGAGCGATCCGGTAATCTGCGCCGCCTCGTCGGAGAGAATGTCGCCGAACATGTTCTCCGTAACTACGACGTCAAAGTCGGCCGGTCGGTTAATGAGCTGCATGGCGGCGTTGTCGACGAGCAGGTCCTCAAGCTCTACATCTGGATACTCCTCGTCATGCACGCGATGCACGACCTCACGCCACATGCGGCTCGTCTCCAATACATTGCGCTTGTCCACGCTTGTCACCTTGCCGCGGCGCTTGCGAGCTGCCTCGAACGCCTGGCGGGCGATGCGCTCAACTTCGTACTCGCGGTACTCCATTACGTCAACCGCGCGCTGGCCAGCCACACCGTCGGTGCCCGCACCGCCCTCGTCATAAAAGCGCTCGTGCTTGCCAAAGTAAATGCCACCGGTAAGTTCGCGGACGAGTACCATGTCAACGCCCTTGATGACTTCGGGACGAAGCGTCGATGCGCTGGCAAGTGCGTCGTAGATTTTTACAGGGCGAAGGTTGGTATAGAGGCCGAGTTCTTTGCGGATACGCAGCAAGCCTTGCTCGGGGCGCGGGACCGCCGGATCGGTCGAATCCCACTTTGGGCCACCGACGGATGCCAACAGCACGGCGTCCGACGCCTTTGCCGCCGCAAGGGTTTCATCGGGCAGCGGATTGCCGCACGCATCGATCGCCGCGCCACCAATCAGGTGATCCTCAAAGGCAAACTCTACGCCAGCGCGCTTGCCCACGGCAGCCAGCACCTTCTTACCCTCGGCAATGACCTCGGGCCCAATGCCGTCACCAGGAAGACAGCAGATCTTATAGGTCTTCTTCACGTTGCAGCTCCAGCTCTCGCTACTCGGCCCGTTTGCAAACGGATTATCCAGCTTGACCGTCATAATCGCTTACGCCTCCTGAGCCTTTGCCGCGACAATCTTGGCACGCGTGCGCGCAACCAAACCGCCGGCCTCGATAATCTCGGCAATAAATGGCGGGAACGGCTCAGCTGTAAAAGTCTCGCCAGTACGCTCGTTGGTGATGACACCCGCATCGGTATCGACCTTCACGGTATCGCCGGCACAAATCGCATCGACAGCTTCGGGGCACTCCATAATGGGCAGGCCCACGTTAATGGCATTGCGATAGAAGATGCGTGCGAAGCTCTTGGCAATAACACACGACACCCCTGCAGCCTTAATGGCAACCGGGGCATGCTCACGCGAAGAACCGCAACCAAAGTTCTCCTCAGCCACAATGATGTCACCGGGCCTCACGGCAGAGGCAAACGCGGGATCAATATCCTCCATAGCATGCGCCGCCAAGTGCGCATGGTCGGACGAGTTCAGATACCGAGCAGGAATAATCACATCAGTATCAACGTCACGACCATATCGAAAAACCGAACCTTCAAAGTTCATATCATTCTCCGTTCAAACATGGAATGCGGGGGATTTGATATTTACTTACTTACTCGGACAGTCCTGCTCGCACGGAGAGCACATTAAGTGCTCTCCGGCTCGTGCGGAACTCGACGCAAGCAAATATCAAATCCCTCGTTCGCGTTTCGGCTACAAAAAAGCTAATGGAAAGTTAGCGTTCGCCTTCGGCGAACAAAAAAGTGCCAGGACTGTCCGCAGTAGCGAGCAAAGGTCGAAGGACCCCGTAGCCCCTACAGGTCAGACGGCAAGCATATGTGCCCCGCCACGGCAGAAGCAGCCGCCACGGCCGGCGAGGCCAGATAGACCTCGGACGTGGGGTCGCCCATACGGCCGACAAAGTTGCGGTTGGTCGTAGAAACGCAACGCTCCCCCGCCGCCAAGATGCCCATGTAGCCGCCCAGGCACGGACCGCACGTGGGCGTGGAGAACACACAGTTGGCATCTAGGAAAATGTCGGTCAATCCCTCCTTCATGCACTGGCGGAAGACCGCCTGGGTCGCCGGAATCACGATGCAACGCACCCCGTCGGCAACCTTATGGCCGCGCATGACTTCGGCCGCAGCACGCATATCCTCGATACGTCCGTTGGTGCACGAGCCGATTACCGCCTGGTCGATCATGATGTGACGGCTCTCGCTCACCGGATGGGTGTTGCTGGGCAGATGCGGCCACGATACACACGGCTTAATGTCGGCCGCGTCAATGGCAATAACCTGGGCATACTCGGCGTCTGGATCGGCGTGATACTCAACGTAATCACGTTCGCAGCGCCCCTTGAGCCAGGCGCGGGCAACATCATCGACCTCGATAATGCCCGCCTTGCCGCCCGCTTCGATCGCCATGTTCGAAATTGTCATGCGACCTTCCATCGACAGGCCCTCGATGGTGCTGCCGGCAAACTCCATGGCCTGGTACAGGGCACCGTCCACGCCGATCATGCCGATAATGTGCAAGATGATGTCCTTGGCAGTGGCGCCGTCCTCAAGCTCGCCATTAATCTCAAAGCGAATCGTCGGCGGCACCTTAAACCATGCGTGCCCCGTGGCAATGCCCACGCCGGCGTCTGTTGAGCCCACACCGGTCGAAAACGCACCCAAGGCGCCATACGTGCAGGTATGCGAGTCGGCACCGATAATCAGATCGCCCGGCACCACCACGCCGCGCTCGGGCAGCAGGGCATGCTCAATGCCCGCGCAGCCTTGCTCGTAATAGTGCGTCACATGCTGCTCGTGCGCAAAATCTCGCATCTTTTTGGTCTGCTCGGCGCTCTTGATGTCCTTGTTGGGCGCATAGTGATCGGGCACCAGGCAAATGCGGTCGCGATCGAACACCTCGGTGGCACCCAGCTCGCGAAAGACATCGATCGCGATAGGTGCGGTAATATCGTTGGCGAGCACAATGTCCAGGTCGCATTCGACCAGCTGGCCCGGCTTTACCTCTTCGAGCCCGGCGTGTGCCGCCAAAATCTTCTCTGCTACGGTCATGGGACGTGCCATGTGATTCCCCTCTCAAGCGGGCTTTGCCCTGCCGAATATCGTTACTTGCCCGCCTTGGAACGGTTGGTCTGAATCATGCGGTTAATAGCGTTGATGTAAGCCTTGGCCGAGCTCACGATAATGTCGGTATCCGCGCCGCGGCCGGTGTAAATCTTTCCATCCTCGGCGGTGATGCGCACCGTCACCTCACCGATGGCGTCGATGCCACGCGTGATGGCTTTAACGTTGAACTCCGTCAGCTCGCCATGGGCAGAGATGGCCTTGTCGACCGCCTTGTAGGCCGCATCAACCGGACCAGTACCCGTCGAGCAAACCACCCGTGTCGCGCCGTCCTCGTCCGTGATGGTTGCCGTGGCCGTAGGAATAAGCGGGTCGCCGCAGGAAACTTGAAGCGCGTCGAGGGTGTAGATCGCCTTGACCTCGCGCTGGCGCTCCTGAATCATCGACTCCAGGTCCTCGTCAAATACTTCCTTCTTTTGATCTGCAATCTCCAAGAAGCGCTGATAGATCGACTCGAATTCCTCATCGCCAAACGTATAACCCAGCTCAGCGAGACGATGGCGCAGCGCCGCATGGCCCGAACGTGCCGAAAGGATAATCTCGGATCCCGCTGCACCCACGTCCTTGGGATCGATAATCTCGTAGGTGTCACGCGCCTTGAGCACGCCATCCTGGTGAATGCCCGAGCTGTGGGCAAACGCATTAGCGCCCACAATGGACTTATTGGGCTGCACGTTAATACCAGTAATTGAACTGACGAGCTTAGATGCGCGCGTGAGCTCGGTCGTCACGATATCGGTATGTGCATCCAGATCCTGCTCGTGCATCCTCATGGCCATGACGACCTCCTCGAGCGCCGTGTTGCCCGCGCGCTCGCCCAAGCCGTTGATGGTGCACTCGATCTGCGTCGCGCCATTGCGGACGGCCTCGAGTGCAAGGGCTGTGGCCATGCCCAGATCGTTATGCGTGTGGACCGAAATCGTAACGTCCTCGATGCCGGCCACGCGCTCACGCAGATCGCGAATACGGGCGCCAAACTCCCAGGGCATGTTATAGCCCGTGGTGTCCGGAATATTCACGACCGTAGCGCCGGCCTTGATCGCTGCCTCGATAATGCGGACCAGGAACTCCTGATCGGAGCGGCCCGCATCCTCGGCATAAAACTCGACATCGTCGACAAACTTACGAGCGTGCTTTACGGCGTGAATAGCGCGCTCGATAGCCTCATCCTCGGTCATATGGAGCTTGTCGCGCAAATGGCTGGGGCTCACACCCAGACCGGTGTGGATACGGGGCCTCTGAGCCGTCTTGAGGGCTTCTGCGGCCACTTCGATATCCTTATCGACCGCACGGGTGAGACCGCATACCGTGCACCGGTCACCCGCGATCTTGCCAATCTCCTGTACGGAACGATAATCACCGGGGCTCGAAATAGGAAATCCCGCCTCGATCACGTCGACATTCATACGTACCAGCTGGCGTGCAATAACGAGCTTTTCCTCGGTATTCATACTGGCGCCGGGAGACTGCTCCCCGTCACGAAGCGTTGTGTCAAAGATTGCGATTTTGCGGCTCATGATTTCCTCCTGACAGGCTAAAGATACAGATGGCTTTCAGGAGAGATGGAGTGCCTCAAGATAGAATAATACCCGTGTCGCTCATCACGCCCAAAAGCGGCGGAAGATAGCGCACCCGGGTACAACTAATCGTTATAGCGAAATTACAACCCTAGCGCGCTATCCAATCTAGTAGCGCTAGGCCTAGGAGCTGCTGTTTGTTATAGAACATGTCTGGCTCCTTTCAGCCTCGGGTATTCACTACATTAGGCTAAAGTGTAACACAGGCAAAACGACGCGCAACGGGGATTTTGAACCAAAACCACCACAAAGGCGCCTATCTCCTTCGTGTTGGTTTTGGCCGGAAATAGCAAGGAACCCGGTCCTGCACAAGACAGAACCGGGTTCCTTTAGCAATGCTTGCTTTGCTCAGGCAGTAACTAGAAGTTACTCAGCCAGGAAGTCACGCTGGACAGTGGGGTCGACCTTGACGCCAGGGCCCATGGTGGAAGACACAGAGATGGACTTGACGTACTTGCCCTTAGCAGAAGAGGGCTTGACGCGCAGGATCTCGGTGTACAGGGCAGCGTAGTTCTCAACGAGCTGCTGCTCAGAGAAGGACTTCTTGCCCAGGGGCACGTGGCAGATGCCATAACGGTCGGCGCGATACTCAACGCGGCCGGCCTTGAGCTCGGAGACCATCTTGGCGACGTCCATGGTCACGGTGCCGAGCTTGGGGTTCGGCATGAGGCCACGGGGACCAAGGATCTTACCGATGCGGCCAACCTTGGCCATCATGTTCGGCGTAGCGATAGCGGCGTCGAAGTTGATCTCGCCCTTCTGGATCTGGGCGACGAGCTCGTCGGAACCGATGATGTCGGCACCGGCAGCCTCGGCCTCACGGGCCTTCTCGCCCTCGGCGAAGACGGCAACACGAACGGTCTTGCCGGTGCCGTGGGGCAGGGAGATGGAACCACGGATGTTCTGGTCAGCCTTACGAGTATCGATGCCCAGACGGAAGTGGGCCTCGACGGTCTCGTCGAACTTGGCGGTGTCGAGCTCCTTGATGAGCTTGGCAGCCTGAAGGGGGGTGTAGAGCGTGGCGCGGTCGACCTTCTCGGCAGCGGCGTTATAGCTCTTACCATGCTTAGCCATGTGCATTACCTCCTGTGGTTAAACGGGCGTGAGCCCTCCCACATCGTATCGTGTGCCCTATTGCACACATTTAACGGGCGCCCCGGTCGGAGCACCCGTCGTTACCTAGAAAAACGCTACTCAGCGATGGTGACGCCCATGGAACGGGCGGTACCGGCGATGATCTTCTTGGCGGCGTCAATGTCGTTGGCATTGAGGTCCGGCATCTTGATCTCGGCGATCTTGGTGAGCTGCTCCTGGGAGAGCTGACCAACCTTGTCGGCCTGGGGTTTAGCGGAACCAGACTTGAGGTTCAGCTCCTTCTTGATGAGGTGAGCCGCCGGCGGAGTCTTGGTGATGAAGGAGAAGGACTTATCCTCGTAGACAGAAATCTCAACGGGGATAATGTCGCCCTTCTTGTCCTGCGTCTCGGCGTTAAAGGCCTGGCAGAACTGCATGATGTTCACGCCAGCAGCGCCCAGGGCGGGGCCGACGGGAGGAGCGGGGTTAGCGGCACCAGCAGGAATCTGGAGCTTAATGACGTTGGCAACCTTCTTCTCAGCCATGGTCATTCCTTTCGAATCACGAGTGTGAAGTACTTGCTATATCGTAAGCACGCACGTGTTAGAAGCACTCCTGAGATGAGCAGTCACAGAAGAAGCACGCTCGCGCGAACGGACGAAAACTTAAGCGATGACAGCGACCTGGTTAAAGTCAAGCTCGACCGGCGTCTCGCGGCCAAAGATCATCAGCGTGACCTTGAGCTTGCCTGCCTCGGCGTTAACCTCGGAGACCTTGCCATCAAAGTCGGTAAGCGGGCCATCGGTGACGCGGACGGACGTACCGACCTCAATATCAACCGACGTACGCTTGGGCGAATCGCCCTTACCGGGACGACGAGTCATCTTATTGTACTCGTCGCGGGAAAGCGGAGCGGGCTTGCCGTTGCCGCCGAGGAAACCGGTGACGCCGGGCGTGTTGCGAACACACGTCCATGCATCGTCATCCATCTCCATGCGAACCAGGACATAACCCGGGAAGATCTTAGAATCCTTGGTCTCGCGCTTGCCACCCTCTTTGATCTCGGTGACGCGCTCCATAGGAATCTCAATATCAAAGATACGATCCTGCATGCCCATGGTCTCGATGCGATGCTCGAGATCGGACTTAACGCGGTTCTCGTATCCAGAGTAAGTGTGGACGACGTACCAACGCTTAGACATGGTTTAGCCCCTCAATCCAGAGAACAGAGCAAGAGCCTCGCCAAAGCCAGCATCGAGCAGAGCGATGACGACGCCGACGACGATCAGAGAAGCGCAAACGACGACCGAGTAGTTCACGAGCTCCTTCTTATCGGGCCACGTGACACGCTTCATCTCGGACTTCACCGAAGCAAAATACTTCTTGGTGCGGGCGAAGAAACCGGGCTTCTCGTTCTTCTTGGACTTCGCAGCCTTCTCGCTCTTCTTGGCAACGGCCTTCTTGGCCTCAACCTTGGAGTTGGCGGCAGCTTTGTTGGCAGGCGCCTGCTGCTGTGCCTTCTTCTTGTTCTTCTTGTTGGCCATTTGGGTTACCTCCGCGCAATGCGCTTATACATGAGTAAACCGTAAGCCCCCAAATGGGAGCTTACGGAATAATGACTGGCACGCCAGGAAGGACTCGAACCCTCAACACTCGGTTTTGGAGACCGATGCTCTACCAATTGAACTACTGGCGTATGTGACTAGAGACTAGCGAGTCTCTTTGTGCAGCGTATGGTGACGGCACCAGGGGCAATACTTCTTGATCTCCATACGATCAGGCATGTTCGCCTTGTTCTTAGTGGTCGTATAGTTGCGGCGCTTGCACTCAGTGCACGCAAGAGTAACTAGAGTACGCATGTATCCTGAACCTTTCATATCCGCCCCGTACGGGCACGAGTTGGTACTTTATCAGCTCTACGTAAGTGCTGTCAACGAAAACCTCGAATCAATTGGTTCTCGGTAGATCCATTCATATTTGGAACACATCAATGGAGCCAACGAGATCTAATCGATCCCTCACGCTCAACTTAAGAGCGAGCTAAGCGTAATCATCAGGCAAAAAGACCAGCGTAGAAAAGAACCCGGCACCCATATAAGTGCCGGGTTCTCTAAGTCAGCTGTATCAGAGAGCTAATTTACTCAATGATCGTGGAGACGATGCCCGAACCGACGGTGTGGCCACCCTCGCGGATAGCGAAGCGCAGGCCCTCCTCCATAGCGATCGGGTGAATGAGGTCGCCCTCGATGGTGATGTGGTCACCAGGCATAGCCATCTCGGTGCCCTCGGGGAGCTTGACCGTACCGGTAACGTCGGTGGTACGGAAGTAGAACTGAGGACGATAACCATCGAAGAACGGGGTGTGACGGCCGCCCTCCTCCTTGGTCAGAACGTAGATCTCACCGGTGAACTTGGTGTGCGGGGTAACCGAACCGGGCTTGCAGAGAACCTGGCCGCGCTCGATGTCCTCGCGCTTGATGCCGCGGAGCAGCAGACCGACGTTGTCGCCAGCCTCGCAGAAGTCCATGGACTTACGGAACATCTCGATACCGGTAACGACGGTGTTCTGGGTATCCTTGATGCCGACGATCTCGACGGGCTCGTTGAGCTTGAGCTCACCGCGCTCGACACGGCCGGTAGCAACGGTACCACGGCCGGAGATGGTCATAACGTCCTCAACGGCCATCAGGAACGGGAGGTCGTTGTCACGAGCAGGCGTCGGGATGTACTCGTCGACGGCAGACATGAGCTCGCGAATGGCGTCCATCCACTTGGCGTCGCCCTCGAGAGCGCCCAGAGCGGAACCACGGATGACGGGGATGTCGTCGCCGGGGAATTCGTACTCGGAAAGGAGCTCACGGGTCTCCATCTCGACGAGGTCGATGAGCTCGTCATCGTCGACCATGTCGCACTTGTTCAGGAAGACGACGATGTAGGGAACGCCGACCTGACGGGCGAGCAGGATGTGCTCGCGGGTCTGAGCCATGGGGCCGTCGGTAGCGGCGATGACCAGGATAGCGCCGTCCATCTGAGCAGCACCGGAGATCATGTTCTTGACGTAGTCAGCGTGGCCCGGGCAGTCAACGTGAGCGTAGTGACGGGCAGCAGTCTCGTACTCGACGTGGGAGACGGAGATCGTAATGCCGCGCTCGCGCTCCTCGGGAGCCTTGTCGATGTTCTCGAACGCAGTGAAGTCAGCCTTGCAGCCCTCGGTCTCGGAGAGAACCTTGGTGATGGCAGCGGTCAGCGTGGTCTTGCCGTGGTCGACGTGACCAATGGTGCCGATGTTAACATGCGGCTTAGTGCGCTCAAACTTCTCTTTGGCCATAAAGCCCTCCTCTAAACAGGTCGTCCCCGGACGGGACTATGCCTTTATACCATAGTGGCCTCTCAACATACTATTGAGAAGCCACCGTGTTACCTATGGTAGCGGTGACTGGATTCGAACCAGTGACGCCACGGGTATGAACCGTGTGCTCTAACCAACTGAGCTACACCGCCGGATGGAGCCTGCAACCAGACTTGAACTGGTGACCTCTTCGTTACCAACGAAGTGCTCTACCGACTGAGCTATACAGGCACTTGACGGGTGGGAGCTATAGGATTCGAACCTATGTAGGCAGAGCCAACGGGTTTACAGCCCGTCCCCATTAACCACTCGGGCAAACTCCCAATCGTTCAAGTATCCGCAGGTTCTTTGGTCTTTTGGGCCTCCGCCCCCGCGAACGAAAAAGATAATACGATGCAACCTTGGGGGCTGTCAACGAAAACCTCTAAATACACGGTACCGGGCGTATCTATATACCTTTGACCTGCTGTTTTGCTGAATTTAGATATGAAGGACGGCGGATTTGGCCGCGCTGGCGACATTTCCCGAGGGAACACTTTGGTGTGGTGGAGTACGCTTGCGGCATCGACTTTCGATAACGATCCTCGTGCGTCCGAATATCCTCGCTCAACCAGGATGACTGGGACCGGTCCGGCCTTTGTCTCGATCTGTAACATTTAGAGAACATTTTCTCCCCTATCTGTTACAGATCGAGATGTTTCCCTGGCGGTCTCCTGTTTATCTAAATCTGTAACAGCAAGAACGGTTTTCCTTCCCTAGTTGTTACAGATTGAGATGTTTCGCAGAGACCCTAGCTTACGTCTCATTCTGTAACAGTTAGAACGGTTTTCCTTCCCTAGTTGTTACAGATTGAGACACTTCTCAGCTCGCCCCCAGATTGTCTATATCTGTAACAGCTGGGAGCTGAATGCTCGTCCTCGTGTTACAGATCGAGATTGTCGACTAACCCCAACCAAGCTCTTAAGCCAGTACCTCAGATCCGTTGTAGAGCCTACTGCCTTCAAACGAGCGCAGCAGGAGTTCGCGACGTTCATCGAGGTCCTTTAGCTCGCAGGGGAACACGAACAGCATCACGTTTTGATGATACTTGTAATCGGCATAGACATCCGGATCGCCCAAGCGCGTGGGCGTGGAAACGATATCCTCCGACATGTGCTCGCTTGAGCCCACATAAATTCCCAGATAGTCACTGTAGTTCTTATCGTGATCGCCCTTTTGATACTTTGCGATAAGGTAGCAGCCAGGCATATCAAAGCCGTTAAACGCGGCATCGGCAGCCTTTTCCTGCTGGCAGACAAACTTGTGCAGGGGCATCGCCGTCGACGCACTTTCGAAAATCGACTGCCTTGCGGCGTTGATCTTCTTGCGAGCCTCGGCAGCTTCTCTTGAGTCCTGGAACGCTTTCGCGGCGCCGCCCAGCGCGCCAACTGCCGCGCCAAAGCCATCGGCCGCGACACCGAGCCCCTTGCCAATGCCATCGGCAACGACACGTGCGCCGTTAGCAGCACCATCCGCAGCATCCTTTACAGCGCCGCCGACAGCTTCGACATCGACGCCGAGCTGCTTTGCGCCATCAATGACGTCCGCGGCCGCAACCAGGACCTTCGCCGCAAGGCTCATCGCATCTTTTACTGTTTTCAGATCTACAGACATCCTAGAATTCCTTTCGATATCTCGCATAACCAAAACAGCTCATGACTCATAAATAGCGTCAGGCGGTTGCCGCAGCCTCCCGCGGCTATGCGAAATGCATGCGGTACCCAAGTCAGCAGTTTAAATCGGGCTGCGTAATGAGTCCCAACGGGTTGCCTATTAATCGGCGAGCGCAACGAGCGTTTCGAGAAACGCCAACGACTCGCACTCCCCCCATTATTCGAAGCCAGATGATGTGTTCTACCGATAGCCCGTCACGGGCGTAGACGGTGCTCACGCCATTGTCGAGCGCCATCACGACAGGTGCCAGGTCATTCGGCTGATGCCTCAGCCGACGCAAGGCCCTATAACACGGTATCGGCCACAGGTTGTTGCTCAACAAATACGCTGTTGACTGTGGCATACTTTAATTTACCAATGTATCGAGAAAGAGAGTGTCATGGTCCCTTCGGGTAACGGCTGCAGCCAGATCATCATCATTGCTTTGGGCATTTGCCTTGGCCTGACTATGTTTGCGGTCTGTGGCTAAACGATTCAGATCTGCGCTTATTTCCAGCACAAATCTTCTGCCGCTGCTTGCCGGCATCGTGTATCTCGTTAACAGATACATTGCGAGCTTCGACTTTTTCCTCCCCTACGACTTCGCCCATTATCAGCTCGGAGATCTGTGCGGAGGAATCATTTTTCCCGCCTACGTAAACGTCCTCTGCGAAGCGGTGAGTGGGAAAACGCCGATATGCAACTTTGCAAGTAGCTTGGCATTATCGGTGGGATGCTCAATCTGCTGGGAAGTACTTGCGCCCATGGTGCTCGAGTTTAGTACCCCAGATCCGCTTGATGCCTGCATGTACGTTATCGGCGGCATCTTGTACCTGAAAGCTTTTAAACTGACGGCGGACAGTCGAATCTAGCTGCCCACAAGAAACGGGCCCTGTCCCACTAGGGAACAGAGCCCGAAACTCTCATGGAGCCAGTGACAGGAATCGAACCCGCAACCCACTGATTACAAATCAGTTGCGCTACCGTTGCGCCACACTGGCACACTTGGCGCTTTCGCGCGAAGCCAATTAAGAATAAAGGAATTGCGGACGGGGCGCAACAGGCCCTTTGATCGACCATATCTCAAAACTATTCGTCAGAACGAATAGTTTTATCTGTTCGCCAGAACCAATAACTATTCGTTTTGGCGATGCCAAGCCGCAACCCATTGATTACAAACCAGTTGGTTGATCAATCGAGAAAGCAGCTCCCCATAGAAGGTTTACCTACCTCCCGCGCAGGGCCTTGAGCTTTGCCAGTGCCTCGGGGCTCAGGCGACTGCCCAGAGTCATCTTGATCTGCGGAGCTTCCTCTGCCTCGCGGACGTCGTTATCGATCTGTTTGATCTCGTCCACCAGCATGCGGCTCGAGATGCGCGTAACGCCCTTGCCCATGACGACGGCTTGAATTGTGCCGTCACTCGATACCACGGAGCACGCGCGGCCTTCCTCGCGCGCCTCGATGCAGAGCTTTTGTACCACGGTATCGGCCGATACGCCCGTCGGCGAAAACTCGATGCGCACGCCGCGAGCCGGCAAGTTGGGACGCTCGCTAGAGATATTGCCTGCACCGTCAAACACAATTACGGCCTCGTAGCGGCCCTGGGCAAAGGCGGCGACGTCGTTGATAAGGGCGGTGCGCGCCATATCGTGAACGTCGCTGGAATACGGATCGTCGGAATGGTCGTACACGAGCTTTTCGTAGCGCGGCGTGCAGTGGATCACGTTGTAGCCGTCGACCACCAGCAGCTCGGGCTTATTGGAGTGAACCGTCGAGACCGGGTCGGCGATAGCCTGCGCAAACGCATTGCCGCCCACGCCGTAGGTCGCGGCCGAGACAATCGGCTTGGCCGAGCCTTCGCCAAAGCGCTTGGCCTTAGACTTGGCGCGGTTCTTCTTGGACATGCGCTACTCCTCCCCCATGAGCTCGCCGGCGTTGCGACGTAGCCACTCAAAGCACAGTGCCGTCGTTGCCTGGGCAACGTTGAGGCTCTCGGTCATGCCACGCTGAGGAAGCTTGGTCAAAAAGTCGCATTTCCCGAGCACCAGGCGCGAGATGCCGTCGCCCTCGGAGCCCATGACGAGCGCCACGCGGCCCTCGAAGGGAGCATCCCAGCAACTGCCCTCGGCGTGCTCGGAGGCACCGCCCACCCAAAAGCCAGCGGCCTTAAGATCGTCGAGCGCACGGGCAATGTTGGGGACCTGCACGATAGGCAGATGCATGACGGCGCCGGCTGAGGTCTTGTAGCTGCCCACGGTCACGCCGGCAGCGCGCTTGTTGGCGATGATGACGCCCGCCGCGCCCACGACCTCGGCGGAGCGCACGATGGCGCCAAAGTTGCCGTCATCGGTCACGTGATCGAGCACCACGACAAGTGCCGGACCCTCGCCTGCACGGTCGAGGATATCGGCGACATCCGCATAAGGGAAGTTGCCCACCTCGAGTGCAATACCCTGGTGAGCGCCATGGCTCGACAGCGCATCGAGCTGCGCGCGCGGCACGTACTTAATGCGGACACCCGCGGCGTTGAGGTCATCGACCAGACGAGACAAGGCGGCATCGCGCTCCCCGCCCTCGGCAATAAGTGCGCACTTGATGGGAAAACCGGTGCGCAGGGCCTCGACGGCAGCGCGACGACCTTCGATAAACTCGCCCTTGGGAGCCTGGACAGCGTCGCGGTTGCGATCGCGCTGCGGACGCGCAGCTTGGGTACGATCGCGCTGGCCCTTGGAAGCGGCAGCGCGGTCATTTCGGCGAATCGGACGCGAGCCAGAAGCGGCCTGCTTGCCGCCACGAGGCGCACGCTTGCGATTGTCGGCCATAGGACGGCCTCCTAAATACAACTATCAAACGAAACAAATAGACCGACCGCCCGAGGTGCGGCAGATTGCCTTGAAAGAAGAGGGCATAGACCTTGAGGTCATGCCCGACGATTGAAAGGCAAGGTGCCGTGGCTCGGGCGGTCGGGTGCTTGGGAAACCCGCGGGGGTTAGAGGGATTTGATACGGGTGCCGGCGGCGGTATCTTCAATCGTCAGGCCCAGGTCCTTGAGTTGATCGCGGATGGCGTCTGCCAAGTCCCAGTTCTTGGCGGCACGGGCCTCGGCGCGAGCCTCGAGAATCTTGGCAGCGGCCTCGTCCACGTCGTCACCAGTGTAGGCGACCAAGCCGGCGGCAACGCCCAAAAGGCCCAGCGGCAGCTCGACCTTGGGCTCGGGAAGCTCAACGCCAAACGTATCGAGCAGCTCGACCAGCGTATCGGCGGCAGCAAGAGCCGCGGCCTTGTCGGCAGCGTCGCCCGCCTGCTCCAGATACTGATTGCACTCGGTGACAAAACCAAAGACGGCGCCCATGGCACCGGCGGTGTTAAAGTCGTCGTCCATGCACTCCTTAAAGGTGGCACGGGTCTCGGCAGCCTTGGCGGCAAACGCCTCAGATGCTGCCTCATCGGCATCGGCCGTCGCATGGTTCGCGGCCCAGCGCAGGTTCTCGACCGTACCGGCGATACGCGTGAGCGAATTCTCGGCACCCTCCAGGCGCTCCCAGGAGAAGTCGAGCGGCGAGCGATAGCTCGTCTGCAGCATCAGCAGGCGCAGGGCGGCAGCGGAGTGCTGCTCGAGCACCTCGGCCAGCGTAAAGAAGTTACCAAGCGATTTGGACATCTTCTCGCCGTCGACCAGCAGCATGCCCGTGTGCATCCAGGTGTTGGAGAAGCCCTGGTGCCAGGCGCAGGCAGCCTGGGCGCACTCGTTCTCGTGATGCGGGAAGGCAAGGTCGGAGCCACCGCCGTGAATGTCGATCGGGGTACCCAGGTAGCGGTGCACCATGGCGGCGCACTCGGTGTGCCAACCGGGACGGCCCTCGCCCCAGGGGCTCGGCCAGCTGGGCTCGCCGGGCTTGGCGGCCTTCCACAGCGCAAAGTCGAGCGGGTCGTTCTTGTCCTCGTTCTCCTCGATGCGCGCACCCACCATAAGGTCGTCGATGTTGCGGCCCGAGACCTGACCGTAGTTGGGATCGCTGCGCACGGAAAAGTACACGTCGCCGTTATCGGCGGCGTAAGCGTGGCCCTGCTCGATGAGCGCCTTGATCATGGCAATCATGGGGCCGATCTCCTTGGTGGCGCGGGGGCGCACATCGGGATCGAGCACGTTGGCAGCGCGCATGACGCCAATAAACTTATCCGAGAACTCCGTCGCGACCTCGGCGGCCGTACAGCCCTGCTCGTTAGCGCGCTTGATGATCTTGTCGTCGACATCGGTAAGGTTCTGGGCGAACGTGACCTCGTAGCCGCTCGCGATGAGCCAGCGTCGAATCACATCGAAGCTGATGAACGTGCGGGCGTTGCCGATGTGGATGTTGTCGTAAACCGTGGGTCCGCACACGTACATACGGACCTTGCCGGGCTCGATGGGCTGGAACTCTTCCTTTTTATGGGTAGCGCTGTTGTAGATACGCATTCGTTACTCCTTAACGGTTTTCTGTAGCAGGCAGACGGCCCAGGCGCCAATTCCCTCGCCTTGACCTTCCCAACCGAGCTTTTCGGTCGTGGTGGCGGCGACGCCCACGTTTTCGACGTCAACGCCCAGGGCATGGGCCAAGTTGGCACGCATGGCATCGCGGTGCGGGGTGATCTTAGGCTGCTGGCAGGCAATGGTGCAGTCGGCATCGACAAACTCAAAGCCCAGCTCGCGCGCATAGTCCATTACGCGGGCAAGCAACACCATCGAGTCGGCACCCTCGTAGGCGGGGTCGGTGTCGGGGAACAGCTTGCCAATGTCTCCCCCGCGGCAGGCGCCCAGAATAGCGTCGGCCAGCGCGTGCGCGAGCACATCGGCATCCGAGTGGCCCAGCAGGCCGCGCTCGTAGGGAATGTCGACCCCGCCGATGATACATCGACGCCCCTCCACCAAACGGTGGACGTCGTAGCCGTGGCCAATGCGCAGGTTACTGAACATGGGGAAGGTCCTCTCCCTCGGCCATGCGACCGAGCAAAATCGCGGTTACGGGACGCAAGTCCTCGGGCACCGTCACCTTAAGGTTGTCGCGCGGGCTCTGGACGCAGCGGACGCGCCCACCCATGCGCTCGACCAGTGACGAATCGTCCGTACCGATAAAGCCCTCGGCAATCGCCGCGGCATGGGCGCGTTTCATGGCGTCGACACTAAAGATCTGCGGCGTCTGCGCGGCCCAATAGAGTTCGCGTGGCGGCGTCTCGACGATGTTGTCCCCATCGACGATCTTGAGCGTGTCGATCGCGGGCTGGCCACACACGACACCGTCGAGCGAGCGGTCACTCACGAGCACGTCGATAGCGTGATCGATGACCTCGGTAGTAATAAGCGGACGAGCGCCGTCGTGAATGGCGACGTATTCAAAGCCTGCCGGCACCGCATGCACGCCGGCACGAGTGGAGTCCTGGCGGGTATCGCCGGCATCGGCGAAGCTGATGGGCGTGTCATACGAATACGGGCTGATGGCCAGGCGGCGCATCTCGGCACGACGCTCGGCAGGGCAAACCACGACGATATGGCCGACCTTATCGCTACGGTCAAACGCGCGGATGGACCAGCTCATAAGCGGACGGCCCGCTACATTGACGAGCTGCTTGCCACCGGGATTACCAAAGCGCTGGCCGCTGCCACCGGCAACGACCACGGCGCATACGGGCGCCATTATGCGTTCCCCTGTTTGGTGCCCTTCATGCGGTACAGGGAGTCCGCAAGAATGGCAGGGTTGTTAACGCCAAAGTCGCCCAGGCGCTCCGGATCCTTGCTGATGTCGTCCATGAGCTCCTGCAGCGAGCCATACTCGTCGACAATCTTCTCGGCCACGCCGTCGCGCACGACGGACACGCGCGAAAGCGTGCGCAGGCCCAGCGGCGTCATGACGGAGTCCTCGTCCAAGTCGTCGTAGCCCAGAACCGCCGCCACATGCTGCGGGTCGGACAAGTCCTTGGGCGTCATGCGGCTAAGCTCGGCACGGATCTTCTCGGCGTTTGCCTCGGAGGAATCGCTTGCGTAGTCGCGAATCATCAAGTCGTACTCGGTATCCATGCTGGAGCCGGCGAGCTGCTCGAGCTGCATCTGCACGAGCTTGCCCTGGTTGCCCAGCTTGACAATGCAATCCTTAAGCTCGGTCTTTGCCTGCTGCATAATCTCGAAACTCGAGAAAATGCCGGTGATGTCGGCGAGCGTGACGTAGTCGTCCAGCTCGAGGGCCGTCAGACGCAGCAGGGAGCGGTCGAGCGACTGACGGGTGGTCTGAAGCGTAGCGACGAGCTGGTTGACCGAGCTCATGATGGTGGTGACGGGCTGAATCTCATAGCTCTTGCCGTGCACATACACGTTGACGACGGCACGACGGGCCGAGACCGAGATCACGATGGCGTCGGTGAGCACCGACATGCGAGCGGCAGTACGGTGACGCATGCCCGTCTCGCTCGTGGCGAGCGAGGGATCGGGATTGAGGTGGAAATTGGCGCGCAGGATCTGGGTAAGGTCGCCGTCGATGACGATGGCGCCGTCCATCTTGGAAAGCTCGAACAGGCGGTTCGAGGTAAACGAAATGTTGAGCGGGAAGCCGTCGTTACCGGCAGCGAGCACGTTTTCGGTATCGCCGACGCAGATAAGCGCGCCCAGGTGACCGGCGATGATCATGTCAAGGGCGGTGCGGATCGGCTGACCAGGTGCCGTCAGGCGGATGGCCTGTTCCATACGCTTTTGCAGCTCGTTCTTATCCAAGGCATCGCTCCCATCGTATACGCTCCATAAACGTCAATAAGTTTCTCACGGTTTGCCCCTGTGACGCCCGCAAATTCCGATGCTTACAGAATGAGCGAACACCGCTTAGGTAGCTCATTTGGGACGGGGCTCTTTTGGCTGCTCATGTGGTAGCATCGGGTCTCATATAAATGAGGGAGTGGTCGTGTAATCGGGTTCGCCCGCAGAGAGGGGGCCAGACTATGGGACTCGCAGAGCTCGTGTTGCTCGCCGTTGGCCTTTCGATGGACGCCTTTGCCGTTTCCATCTGCAAGGGTCTCGGCATGAAAAAGATCAACCTTAAAGTCGCCGTTGTGCTCGGCCTGTTCTTTGGCGGCTTTCAGGCCGGCATGCCCGTAATCGGTTGGGCACTCGGCAGCCAGTTCATGGGCATCATCGGTCCCATAGACCATTGGATCGCCTTTATCCTTTTGGCCTTTATCGGCGGCAAGATGCTGTGGGAAACCTTT
This sequence comes from Collinsella sp. HCP28S3_E9, assembly GCF_052065455.1. NCBI lineage: Bacteria > Bacillati > Actinomycetota > Coriobacteriia > Coriobacteriales > Coriobacteriaceae > Collinsella > Collinsella sp. HCP28S3_E9. The sequence continues at coordinate 18,145 of NZ_JBQHTZ010000009.1, read as the reverse complement.
ACCGAAGACGAGGATGAGGACGAAGACGACGGCAAGGATGCCGAAAAGATCGACCTGGGCGAGTACCTAATCCTTGCCATCGCCACCTCGATTGACGCGCTCGCCGTGGGCATCTCGTTTGCCGCGCTCTCGGTCGATATCGTGCCCTCTGTATCACTTATCGGCGTCACAACGTTTATCTTCTCCGTCGCCGGCGTAGCGATCGGCCACACCTTTGGCGCGCGCTACGAAAAACCCGCCACCATCGTGGGTGGCGTCGTACTCGTCCTCATCGGGCTTAAGATCCTGCTTGAGCACCTTGGGATCCTCGCACTGTGACGAATAACGGCCGCCCGGCATTACGCCAGGCGGCCGTTTTCATAGCCAGCCGTTTTAGAGCGGCTTAACCAAGGCGACCTTTACGCGGCAAGGCGCTTGAGGACGTCGATGAGCAGCTCGTAGAAGCGCTCGGCAGAAGCGAGCTCCATGCTCTCGTCCGGGGTGTGGACATCGGAGAGCGTCGGGCCCACGGCGATGGCGTCCAGGCCGTGCAGGGCCTCGGCAAACAGGCCGCACTCAAGGCCGGCGTGAATGGACTCGATGCGCAGCTCGGAGCCAAAGAGCTCGCGATAGCTCTCGACAAAGACGTCGCGGACCGGCGAATGCTCGGCATAGCTCCAGCCGGGATACTCGAACTCAAACTTGGCGTCGAAGCCCAGGACATCGGCCAGCGTCTGCAGGCGGTCCTTGAACTCGTTCTGCAGCGAGGTGATCGAGGAGCGCGGGGACAGCATGATCTTGACCTCGTCGTCAGAAGTGGCAACCACACCGATGTTGGAGGAAACCTCGACGGAGCCGTCGGTAGCAACGTTGCGGCGGATCACGCCATTGGGGGCAAGACGCAGGGCGCGGATGAGGGCAAGCGCGGACCTCTCGTCCATGGCCTCGACCTCGGCGTCGTCGGCAATCTCGACAGTGCAGGTAAAGCCGGGGTCGAAGACCTCGAGCTCGGCAGTGACGTCGGCGATAATGCCCTTTGCGATCTGGGCCGCGGCCTCGGCGGCAGCGTGGTCGGCGTAGACCAGAACAGCCTTGCACTCACGGTTGATGGCGTTGTCCTTGGTGCCGCCGTTAAAGCTAACGATGGCGGGCTCGCCGGCAACCATCAGGCGGTCGATGATGCGGGCCATGATGAGGTTGCCGTTGCCGCGCTCCAGGTGGATATCGCTGCCGGAGTGACCGCCCAGCAGGCCGGAGATGTCGAACGTGAGGGTGCTACCGGTCTTGTGCTCGCGCGCGATCGGGCAGGTGTAGGTAACGACGACGCCGCCGGCGCAGCTGACGGTGGCAACGCCCTCTTCCTCGGAGTCAAGGTTGATCATGGTGCGGGCGCTAATCTGAGACTTGTCGAGCGTCTCGGCGCCGACCAGGCCAGTCTCCTCGTCGGTGGTGAATACGCACTCGAGGGCGGGGTGAACAATCGAATCGTCATCGAGAACAGTGAGCATCAGAGCGACGGCGATGCCGTTGTCGGCGCCCAGCGTGGTGCCGTTAGCGGTGAGAACGCCGTCCTTGACGAGCAGGTCGATACCATCGGTCGTAAAGTCGTGCTCAACGGAGCCCAATTTGTCGCACACCATATCGATGTGGCCCTGAAGCATCACGGTCGGGGCATTCTCGGCACCGGCAGATGCGGGCTTGCGAATGATGACGTTGTAGACCTCGTCCTGATACACATCGAGGCCGCGCTCCTTGGCAAACGCAACCAGGAAATCGCTGATGCCCTTCTCGTTGCCAGACCCACGGGGGATCGCGCTGACCTCCTCAAAGAAATGGAACAGCTGGGCGGGCTCATAGCCGGTGATCTTGTAGTCCATGGTGCCTCCTTGGCGCAACTGGTTAGACAATAAGACATGCGCCTTGTATATTCCCAGACTTCGTTTGCATAAACCAGTCGAAAACGCCGAGCGCTCTCGCATCATCGGCTAACGGCGGAGAAACGCCACTTTATTAAGATAAAGCAGGTAGACGGACCGCGCCGAAGGGACGTTGGGCCCTTCAACCAACCTCAACGCTTGATCAACGCTTATGCATACACCGTTGGTATGTTTAATGAGATGTACTTTGAACGAGGGGCCTTTCCAACAAAAAAGGGCGCTCCTTTGGAACGCCCTCGTGGACACAAGGTTTTGTTACGCCCTACAGCGCGCCGGAACCGGCTTGCATCATGCCGCCGGGGCCCGAGCTTACGCCACTGCTCACAGGCGCGGCGTTTCCGGTGTGCGGCGCTTCCGGAGCGGTATCGCCCCCAAGCGCACCTGCCGGACGCGGCGCTGGGATCTCGCCCGTACCGTGGCTAAAGACGAACTTGCCGTCGGCCACGTCGCATAGGACGGTATCGCCACTACCCCACTCGCCGGCCAGCAGCTCCTCGGACAGCGGATCCTCGATGAGCTTTTGGATGGCGCGGCGCAGCGGACGTGCGCCGTTGGTGAGGTCGGTACCCTCGGCTACGATCTTGTCGTAGGCCGCATCGGTGAGTTTGATGTTCATGCCGTTGGCAATCAGGCGCTGGCGCAGGTCGTCCACCAGCAGGTGAGCGATCTTGATCAAGTTCTCGCCCGAAAGCTTCTGAAACACCACGATGTCATCGATACGGTTGAGCAGCTCGGGGCGGAACAGGCGCTTGAGTTCGCCCATCGCACGGCCCTTAATCTCGCTCGAGGTAAGACCCTGCTCACCGGTGGTGCCAAAGCCAACGCTCGCATCCTGCGCAATCTCGCGGGCGCCCACGTTGGACGTCATGATGATCACGGTGTTGCGGAAATCGACCGTCTTGCCCTGGCTATCGGTCAGGCGACCCTCCTCAAGCACCTGCAGCAAGATGTTGAAGATATCGGGGTGCGCCTTCTCGATCTCGTCGAACAGCACGACCGAGTACGGGTGACGGCGAACGGCCTTGGTGAGCTGACCGCCCTCGTCGTGGCCCACGTAGCCCGGGGGGCTACCGATGAGCTTGGAGACCTCGAACTCGCTGCCAAACTCAGACATGTCGAAGCTGATAAGCGCGTCCTTGCTGCCAAAGAGGTACTCGGCGAGCGTCTTGGCGAGCTCGGTCTTGCCTGTGCCGGTAGGACCCAAGAAGATAAAGCTGCCGCCGGGACGACGCGGGTCCTTGAGCGGCGAGCGGCTGCGGCGCACTGCCTTGGCCACGGCCTCGACAGCTTCATCCTGGCCGATAATGCGGGTCTTGAGCACGCTTTCGGTCTGCAACAGACGACGGCTTTCGCTCTCGGTGAGCGAAGACACCGGCACGCCCGAGGTCACGGACACGATGTCGGCAACCTGGGCGACATCGATGGTGAGCGGGCTGGCGTCGAGCTCGGCCGTCCAAGCTGCCTTGGCCTCGGCGAGCTCAATCTCGGCAGCCTTCTGCTGCTCGGTAATCTCGGCGGCCTTGTTCATGTCGTCGCCCTCGGTGGCCTCCTGCGCGGCAGCCTTGAGCTCCTCCACGCGATGCTCGGCCTCGCGCACCGGCTCAGGCGCACGGTTGGCGGCAATGCGGGCGCGGGCGCCGGCCTCGTCGATGAGGTCGATGGCCTTATCGGGCAGGAAGCGATCCTGGATGTAGCGGTTGGAGAGGTTCGCGGCGGCCTCGATGGCACCCTGCGTATAGCGCACGTGGTGGTGCTCCTCGTAGCGCGGCTTGAGCGCGGTCAGGATCTTGACCGTGTCCTCGACGCTTGGCTCCTCAACATCGATGGTCTGGAAGCGGCGCTCGAAGGCCGGGTCCTTGGTGAGGTACTTGCGGAACTCCTCGGCCGTGGTGGCACCGATAATCTGGAAAGCGCCGCGCGCGAGCACGGGCTTGAGCATGGAGCTTGCATCGATGGATCCCTCGGCAGAACCGGCACCGATGATGGTGTGCATCTCGTCGATAAACAGGATGACGTCGTCGGCTTCGGTTGCCTCCTGGATTACGTTCTTGAGACGCTCCTCAAACTCACCGCGATATTTGGCGCCCGCGACAAGACCCGGCAGGTCGAGCGTCCAGATGTTCTGGTTCATAAGGTTCTCGGGCACGTTGCCGGCAGCGATCTGCTGCGCCAGGCCCTCGACGATGGCCGTCTTGCCCACGCCGGGGTCACCCAAGATAAGCGGGTTGTTCTTGGTGCGGCGCGAAAGGATCTCCATCATGCGCTGGACTTCCTTTTCGCGACCGATCACCGGGTCGAGCTCGCCGTCGCGCGCCTTCTGCGTAAGGTTGGTGGCGAACTGCTTGAGCGTGTCGGTGCCGCTCCCCTTTTGCTGCGAGGCGTCCGAGCCGCTAAAGAACGGCAGGCCTGTACCGGGACGCCCGGCACCGGCACCGGCGAGCGGGCGCTTCTTGTCTTGATCCTTGGCGGTAAGCTTCTCGATGGCTTTTTTAATGGAAGCGGACGAAACACCCAGGCGCATGAGAATGTCCATGGCCATGCCGTTGCCCTCTTCGACGATACCGATGAGCAGGTGCTCGGTCGACACATAGGTCTGGTTGTTCTCGCGCGCCACGCGGAAGGAACGCTCCATCACGCTGATGACGAGCGGCGTAAAGGCGAGCTTAGCGGCCTCGGTCTCCTCGCTGGGCTCGGGAACGGTGGTCTGGACCTCCTTGAGCGTGTCCATGATGTCATCGTAGGAGATATCGAGTGAGCGCAGTGCCTCGGCGGCAATGCCTTCGTCCTCCTTGGCGAGCGCGAGCAGCAGATGCTCGGTACCCACCTTATTTGAGTGAAGATCGAGCGCCTCCTGCTTGGCCATGGACATGACCTTGCGCGCGCGATCGGTAAAACGGTCCAACATGCTAGTTCCTCTTAGACGAGCTAGTTTTTCAAACGCAAAGCGCCACTCGTGGCGGCGCTTTGGTCTCTTTACCCATATGGAGTATATGTTAACCGCTGTGGCCTTTTCCGCGTGCAGCCATACGACAACGTCTACAAAAAAGGAATCGCGGGGGCGGCGGGCGCTCTAGGTTAGAGGCTCTTGCCTAGCAGGCGGGCTCGGCGTCCATGCTCTCGGCAACGTCATCGTCGACATCGGCAACGGAAGCGCCCGGCATGCGCACGAGCTCCATATGCTGCTCTTCAAAGACGGTTCCCATGGGGAAGGCATGGCGGAAGATAAAGCGAGCAACCGGACCAGCCACCAGCAGGTTCCAGGGCAGGGCCATGATAAAGTTGCGCGGAATGTTGACGAGCCACATCATCGGCAGCACCCGCAGATTGGCAAGCGGACCGCCGGGCATATGGAGCAGGCCTTCGCACGCGCCGTAGAGCGACATGGTGATAACCATGGGAACGACCATGCAGGAGCTGACGGCGAGCGTCATGGCAAGCGGTGAGCTCTTACCCGGCGTGACCAGGAATTTAAAAGCGAAACCCTTGGCAAGGGGACTGGCAACAAACCAGTCGCAGCACATGGTAAAAATATAGGCAACGGGGAAGCCGAGCCACGCGGCGGCAATGACCTCGCCGTTGATGGCCCCATGCTGCAGGGCAACGTTGTAGATGCTCATCCAGAGCACCATGCAAAAGCACATGATACAGGTGAACAGCAAGCTCTCTCGTTTATTGATAGGCATAAAGGGCATGGTCCTTTCTGTGTTGCGTCGCGGCGCCGCCAACAAAAACGGGCGGGCGAGATGGAGCTACTGGGGCTTCATCTCGCCCGCCCGTGGTACGTGCGTCTGCGACTACTTATGTGGTGGAACTACCCTAACACGAACGGCGCGCGCTTCGTAAGCGTTGAGTTTATGAAGATGCAGGGCACCGATAATCCCCCGACCCCATAAGTTGCAGTGGAATACGGACTGTTTTGACCCTTTAAGCAGCAATTCAGTCCCTATTTCACCGCAACTCATTTGGTGCAAAGTAACCTGTCCCCCTTGTACCAATTAGCTGGTGTAGCGCCAGCGAGGGTCGGTGAGCGTACGCGCCACACCCAGCCCAACGGGCAGAAACGCTACGATGAGCACTGCGCGCACAAACCAGCCGAGCATATTGACTGTGTCGAAGGTGCACATGTAATACATAGAGCGATAGAGATACAGGCCGGGCACCATAATGACAATCGAAGGCACCGTGAGGGCGATGCGCGGGTAGGTGAGCTTGACTTCGGCCAAGCTTGCCAGCAGACCCGATACCAGCGCGCCGATAAACGCTGCTGCCTCGGGAGGCATTCCCGTGCTGAGGCCCAGGAAGGGAATCATCGTCGGCGCATCGACAAGGGTCAGACGCAGGGTATTGGACACGGCGCCGATCAACCCAGCTGCCGCGGCCATCTTTACCGGGCTGTTGAACATCACCGAGAAGCCGAATACGCCAACGAAGCTCATCACCACGCGCAGGAGCGTAAGGGCAAGCGGCGAAAGGCCCAATGGGGCAAAGTCGTCCGGCGCCAGTCCCACACACTCGGCAACCATCCAACCTACGAGGGTCGCCATCACAATAATCGACACAGCATACGAAAGACGCTCGATACCGCTTCGCATGTCGAGCTTAGCGATGTCGAGACCTGCCGTAATGAGCGGAAAGCCAGGAATCACAAAGAGCATGGCGCCGATATAGCCTTCTTGGTGCGACATTGCACCCGGAACAACCTGGGCGAGGCCGAGCAATGCCAGCAAATATGAGATACAGGCCAGTGCGACACCGAGCGTCAAAGCGCTGAACTGACCAAGGCCTTGCTTGAGAATATGGGAGCGGGCAAAGTTGCCGACACCCGCGCCCACGAACGCGCATGCCATCTCAATGGGACCGCCACCAAGTAAAAAGACAAAGGCGCCACAGGCGCAGGCTGCCGCAAGGCCCTGTTGCCAGGGCGCGTAATCAGGTTTTGAACTCTCAACGGTCTTGAGCATCTCGTGATACTCGTGCACCGTGAAGCGACGACCATAGGTCTCGATTTCCTTGAGGAAACTCTCCATCATCCAAATGCGATGGGTGTTGACGCCGGTTGTCGGCAGACTGACGACCTCGTTAAAGCAGTGGCCATCTTCGATGCAAGTACACTCAAACGACAGGAGACTTAAGTCAACATGGATGGTGACACCGAGTACGGCGGCGACGCGATTCATGGTATCGCGTACGCGCCAGGCACCCGTTCCACTCGCGAGCATAAGCATACCGGTGCGGCAGACGATGGATGATTTGTCGGTAAGCGGTGCATCGACGGCAAGCTCATCGCCTGCCGTCACGATCTGGTGCCAGTCAGTTTTCATATGGAGCGCGCCGGCACGAACGCCGTGGTGCATGGGGGCTCTCGAAAGCAGCGAGTTAAGGCGCGAAGACTGTGGGGACTCCGTTGATTCGCCCTCAACCTCATCAGTCTCTTCATCGACCAGATCAAAGGAATCAAGCGGCGCTGGCTCGCGACGGTCGATCAGCTCCTCGTCCTCATCATCAAAGTAATTGAACTGATCGAGCATGTCCTCTTCGATTGCGCGCTCGCTCGCATCGTCCATATAGGCGCTCCCTTCCTGCCGACTAACCCCCATCCTAGACAGCGACGGCTAAAGGAAACATAAAAGAGACGGCTGTCATGCGAGCCATGCGTGCAATAGCCATTGGGTAGTCGTTTAAGAACGTCCCCAACGACTACTCCGGCAACGCCGATGTTTTGGCAACGACAGCGAGCGACGTCCAGGGCGAACAAGTTGGCATGAAAAAGGCAAGGCATAGACCTTCTGGTCATGCCTTGCCTTTTGAATGACAAATTGTCGCCCTGGGCGGCGCGCAGCGTCGGCTGGTCCGCCGTTCGGTAGAACGGCGGAACCAATTAGTACATCTTTGCGCCGGCGGGAATGGAGGCGTCGAGCTGGATCAGGTTGAGGCGCTCCTCGCCCTCCTCCTCGTGGATGGCACTGATGAGCATGCCGCAGCTGGGGATGCCCATCATCTTGCGCGGAGGCAGGTTGGTGATGGCAAGCAGGGTCTTGCCGACCAGGTCCTCGGGCTCATAGTATTCGTGGATGCCGGAGAGGATGGTGCGGTCGGCACCGGTACCGTCGTCGAGCGTAAAGTTCAGCAGCTTCTTGGACTTCTTGACGGCCTCGCATGCCTTGACCTTCACAGCGCGGAAATCGCTCTTGGAGAAGGTATCGAAATCGACGAACTCCTCAAACAGCGGCTCAACGGCGATCTTGGAGTAATCGAGCGTGGGCTTGAGCGACTTAACGAACGGGCTCGCGGCGTTGTCGGCCTCGGCAGCCTTGGCGGCAGCGGCACCGGACTGGAAACCCTTCTCGGGCTTCATGTGCGGGAACAGCAGGACATCGCGGATGGAAGCCTGGTTGGTGAGCAGCATGACCACACGGTCGATACCGATGCCAATGCCGCCCGCGGGAGGCATACCGTACTCGAGGGCGCGCACGTAGTCCTCGTCATACTCCATGGCCTCATCGTCGCCGCCGGCCTTCTCGGCCATCTGGGCGGCAAAGCGCTCAGCCTGGTCGACCGGGTCGTTGAGCTCGGAGAATGCGTTGGCGTACTCGTGGCCGGCGATGACCAGCTCAAAGCGGTGGGTCAGACGCGGGTCGTCCTCAAAACGCTTGGCGAGCGGGCTGACCTCGATGGGGTAATCGCACACGAAGGTCGGGTTGACGATGGTGTCTTCGCCCAGCTCATCGTAAATCTCGGCGATGATCTTGCCGGCAGTCCACTCGGGCTTGATCTCCAGGCCCTTCTCGCGCGCGGCGGCAGCAAGCTCCTCGACAGGCGTGTCGATGGTGACCTTCTTGCCGAGCACGTCAGAGACAATATCAGTCATGGGGCGGCTTGCCCACTCACCGGAAAGATCGATGGTCTGGCCCTGGTACTCGATGACCTCGGGGTTGCCGATGGCCTTGTTGGCAGCCTTGATGACGCCCTGGGCGAGCGCCTTCATACCCTCGAGATCGGAGAAGGCACGGTAGGCCTCCATCGTGGTGAACTCGGGGTTGTGGGTGAGGTCCATGCCCTCGTTACGGAAGATACGGCCGATCTCGAAGACGCGCTCAAAGCCACCGACGATGCAGCGCTTGAGGTGCAGCTCGGTAGCAATGCGCAGGTAGCACTCCTGATCGAGAGCGTTAAAGTGCGTGATGAACGGCTTAGCCGTAGCGCCACCCTGAATGGTCTGCAGGATGGGGGTCTCGACCTCCATGTAGCCGTCGGACTCCATAAAGCGACGGAAGGTGGAGAGGATCTGCGAGCGCTTGCGGAAGGTCTCGCGGACATCGTCGTTGGCGATCAGGTCGACATAGCGCTGACGATAGCGGGTCTCCTTGTCGGAGAGACCGTGGAACTTCTCGGGCAGCGGGCGAACGGCCTTGGAGAGCAGGGTCGCGCTCTTAGGGGCGACGGAGAGCTGGCCGCGCTGAGTACGCACAACCACACCGGTCACACCCAGGATATCGCCAAGGTCGAGGGCCTTGAGCGTATTCCAGGCTGCCTCATCCATGTCGTTGATGCGGCAGAACAGCTGAATCTCGGCCGTTGCGTCGCGCACGACGATGAACATGATCTTGCCCTGACCACGCTTGGCGACCACGCGGCCGCCGATCTTCACGACGTCCTCGGTGTCTTCGCCATCGGCAAGATCGGCATACTTAGCCTCGATGTCGGCAACGTAGCCCTCGATCTCGGAGTGCTCGGGATAGGGGTTCTGGCCCGCCTCGAACAGGGCGGCGCGCTTGGCCAGGCGCGTGGCGCGCTCGTCGTTGAGCGTCGATGCCTGCTCGGCGGCGTTTTGGTTCTCTGCCATAAGTTAGCTCCTCAAACTAAAACGCTCCCCAGGATTCGGTCCCAGGGAGCGAAAACATACCTTTACGCGGGACCGTGGTCTAGCGTGCGATCTTGGCGATGGTGTAGACGCGAGTCTTGCCGGAAGGCGTAACGACCTCGACGGAGTCGCCCTCGCCGTGGCCGATGATGGCGTGGCCGACCGGGGACTCGTTGGAGATCTTGTGCTCGAGCGAGTTGGTCTCGGTGGTACCGACGAGCGTGACTTCCATGACCTCACCGTTGGGATCAATCAGCGAAACGGTGGAACCGATAGAGACGGTCAGATCGCCCGTGGTGGCAGCAACCTGAGCGTTGGCGAGAATAGCCTGGATCTCGGCAATGCGAGCAGCATTCTGAGCCTGCTTGTCCTTGGCGGCATCGTACTCGGAGTTCTCCGAAAGGTCGCCAAACGCGCGGGCTTCCTTGATGTCCTCGACGATCTCCTTGGCGTAATCGCCCTCACGCCAAGCGAGCTCCTCGACGAGCTTCTGGCGGCCCTCAGCGGTCAGTACGATCTGGCTTGCGTCCATACGGATATCTCCCCAACTATGATGTAACAATCAACTGTCAACATAACGAAAAAGACCGGCTAGCCTGCGGGCAAGCCGGTCAGGTGCTCACCCCAAAGGGATGGGACTACTCTGCGTCCGCGTCGCCGTCCTCTGCCTTCTTTTTCTTGGCGGCGGCGAGCTGGGCCTCGAGCTCTGCGATCTTCTTGTCCTCCTCGGACTCCTCGACCACAACGTCCTCGGCCTGCTTGGTCTCGTCCTTATCGTCGCCCTCCATACCCTCGCGGATATTCTTGACGGTAGAGCCGAGGGACTTGCCGAGCTTCGGCAGGTTCTTGGGCCCGAAGATAATCAGGACAACGACGAGAATGATGATGAGCTCAGGAGCCCTCAGTCCAAACATGTAGACCTCCACAAAACAGCGAGACAAGCTCGAATGAGTATACCGCGGGTATCGCGGTATCACAACAATAGCTAAAAAAAGGGACCGCAAGAAGCGGTCCCTTCTCATGCTCTGGTCGGGTTGACTGGATTTGAACCAGCGACCCCTGCGTCCCGAACGCAGTGCTCTACCAAACTGAGCCACAACCCGTTAGCTCGACTATAGTAACAAAGTTTTTCGCCGCGTGCTAGAGAAATTTTTATTTCTTTGGCGCGTCGATTTGTACCGTGTTGGGAATAAGCTCAGTCGCGCAGGACCACCAGCCATTTTGCTGGGCAGCCCCGGCAAGCCTTTCGGCCGTGGCGGCGGTGTCGCAAATGGCAAACGAGCAGGCACCCGACCCGCACACGTCCACGGCAACGGTTCCCTCCTGTGCGCGCAGCCAGTCGAGAACCGCCTGGATCTGCGGCTCCATCAAAGCAGAAATGACGCCCAAGTTGTTATGGATGAGCGAATACGCCATCTTCGCATCACTCACGCTAAGAGCCGATGCAATGGCACCGGGCGCAGTCGCGGACACCGGGGCCTCGTCAAAACGTCGATAGGCCTCAATTGTCGAAACGCTCGCCTCCCGCGGCTTGACCAGCACAACGGGCGTCACAGGAAGCGCGGGGTACTCAGTTGCCAGAACGTCTCCCCCACCCACGTAGAATGCGGGGCTCGCATGCAAAAAGAACGGCACGTCGGCGCCGATGCCACGCGCAATCTCGTCCAGCGCAGGATCAGTGCGGTCGATGCCCCACAGCTCAGCCAGGGCAACGATAACCGCCGCGGCATCCGTCGAGGGGCCGCCCAGGCCGGCGCACAGCGGAATGCGCTTCTCAATCGTCACGCACACGTTTGCCTCGCGCCCGAAATGATCGGCCATGGCGACGGCGGCGCGGTAGGCAGTATTCTTTTGCATGGGAAAATCTGATGCCGGAACCGTCTGGACGGTCAACGCCTGCGCCGGCGTGACCGTCACGGTATCGGCTAGGCCGACAGCTGCCATCAGGGAATCGACTTTGTGGTAGCCGCGGGCATCGCGCTCGGTATGAACCCCCAGGTAGAGGTTAATCTTTGCCGGCGCAGTAAGGATGAGGGACCGATCGGTCACCGTTAATGCTCCTCGAGCTGGTTGCCGAGCGGAGTAAAGATGTGCTCGCCGCTCTCGGGGTCGAACAGTTCAACCTGACCGGTAAGGACGTCGATGTACTGGTAGGACTGACGCGACTTGCGGCCGCGGCGCTCGTCAACCTCGACGATAAAGACAGCCGGGTGGACGCTCTTGATGGTACCCATGCGCTCGACAACGCGGGTACGGCCCATGTTGGCCTTCACCTTGACGCGATCGCCCACCATATCGGTCAGCTTCTCGTGGATGTCGTCGACGTAATTGACTTCCATCTCTTCCATGAACAGGGCCTCCAGAAGGTGCAATTCAAAAAGGGGATAATACCCCTAAGATAGACAAAACTCTAATACTATAGCACCCTGTTACAACCCCACGCAAGTAGCTAATTAGACTACTTACAGATTGTCGGTATCGAGGACAATGGTGAACGGGCCGTCGTTGACCAGGTCGACTTTCATGTCGGCGCCAAAGATGCCGTGCGCCACGTGGTCGACGTCCTGGGCGACGAGCGTCAGAAAGTACTCGTAAAGCTCGTTGGCAACATCGGGCGCGCCAGCATCCGTAAACGACGGACGACGGCCGTGGCGGCAATCGGCAAACAGCGTAAACTGCGACACCACGAGCACCTCGCCGTCGACATCGGCAAGCGCCAAGTTAGTCTTGCCGTTCTCGTCCTCGTTGATACGCAGCCCGCGGAGCTTGCCCCATAGTTTATCGGCCTCGGCACGCGTATCGCCATGGCCCACGCCCAGCAATACCAGATAGCCGCGCCCAATGCGGCCCACGCACTCGCCGTCGACCGTCACACCGGCGTTGAGCACGCGCTGCACCACCGCACGCACGGCCTACTCCTCGCCCGTGAGTTTGGCGGACAGGTGCTCGAGTGCATGGAAACGATGGCTGATGGCGTTCTTCTCGTCCGCTGTGAGCTCGGCCATAGTTTTGCCCGGCGTATCGACCGGCAGGAACAGCGGGTCGTAGCCAAAGCCGTGGTCGCCGCGGCCCTCGTGTGCGATAACGCCCTCGCAGGCGCCCTCGCCATAGGTGACCAGGCCGTCTTGGTCGATGAGCGCAACGACACTCATAAAGCGTGCGGTGCGATCCTCGTCTGCCACGCCTTCCAGATTAACGAGAAGTTTGGCATTGTTGGCGGCATCATCGCCGTGTACGCCCGCATAACGCGCGCTATACACACCCGGCTCGCCGTCCAGCGCGTCGACGACCAAGCCGGAATCGTCGGCGATGGCCATAAGGCCCGTCTCCTCGACTGCAGCCTGCGCCTTGATGATGGCGTTCTCCAAAAACGTCGTGCCGTTTTCCTCGGGGTCCTCAAAATCGCCCAGCTGGCCGAGCGCCACAAAGCGCACCTCGGGCATGACCTTGCCCAAAATGGCCTCGATCTCGGTGAGCTTATGGGCGTTACCCGTGGCCACAACAATGGTCGCCGCCGGGTCGAGGGTGTCGATGTCAATCTTCTCAAGTGCCATAGCTGGCCTCCTTGTCTCTTATAGCAATGCCGTGTAGAGGACGACGAGGGCCTCGGCCTCTCCCCTCTCAATCAACGGCAGTCTTATACTTCGGCGTTTTCGCAGATTAAACCTGCCAAAATCAACATCCCCTTTTGGCAGGTTAGGCGAGGGCTTGACGCTGAAGCTCGATGAGCTCGGCGATGCCCTTGTCGCCCAGATCGAGCAGGGCGTTGAGGCGCTTGCGGTCGAAGGGCGCCTGCTCGCCGGTACCCTGGAGCTCGATCATCTCGCCGGAGTCGGTGGCAACGAGGTTCATGTCGACCTCGGCGTGGCTGTCCTCGGAATAATCCAAGTCGAGCAGGGTGTTGCCGTCGACGACGCCCATGGAGATAGCGGCAACCTGACCGGTAAGCGGAATGCGCTCGAGCTTGCCCGCCTCGGCCCACATGGCAAGGGCGTCGTGCAACGCCACCCAGGCGCCGGTGATGCTCGCCGTACGCGTGCCGCCATCGGCCTGGATCACATCGCAGTCAACGGTAACGGTGTACTCACCGAGCGCCTTCATATTGACGACGGTGCGCAGGCTGCGGCCGATCAAGCGCTCGATCTCCATGGAACGGCCCTTGCGGTTGGCATGTTCGCGCTTGCAGCGCTTGCCGGTCGACGCCGGCAGCATCGCATATTCCGCCGTTACCCAACCGGCCTTGGCGCCCTTGCGCCAGCCCGGAACGCCCTCCTCGATGGTGGCGGCGCACAGCACGCGCGTGTCGCCAAACTCTGCCAGGCACGAGCCGTGGGCGTGCTTCATGACGCCGCGGGTGAGCTTAACGGGACGCAGCTCGTTTGCGGCGCGGCCGTTGGCGCGGTTGACTTGCATGTATTCCATGGAACTATCCTTTCGGCAAAAGATGTGGCGAGGACTCCGGCGACATTGCGTGCCTAACCGAGTTCGTCGATATCGACATGCTCGATGCTTTTGAGCGGCTGGCCAAAGATAAAGCTGCCCGCCACCGCAAACTCGGCAATGTTGTCGGACGTGGTGGCAAAGCGATGCTGCGGCTCGGCGGTGTTGCCCGCCAGCTGCTCACGGCGCGTGAGGATATCGGTCAGCTCGCGGGTGGTCTCCTCGGCGGAGCTCACCACGCGCACCCCGGGCCCCAACGCATGACGGATGGGGCCCACCAGCAGCGGAAAGTGCGTACAGCCGAGCACCACGGTATCGATGCCACGATCGTGCAGTGGCTCGACTGTGGCGTTGACCAGCGCGCGAACGGCTGGCGTATCAAAAATATCCTCGTTCTCGAGCCACTGCTCCTGCAGATGCGCGCCCGAGGCGAGCTCGTGCTCGACAACCTCGACAAAGCTCGAGGCAGGGCAGCCATACACGTCCACGCCGGCATCCAAGTCCTGGATGGCGCGCGTGTAGGCGCCCGAGCGGATGGTGAGGTTGGTGGCGAGCACGCCCACACGGCGCGTGCGGGTGCTGTTGATGGCGGCACGCGCGCCCGGCGCGATTACGCCAATCACGGGGACATCGAGCACCTGCTGAGCCAGGCGAAGCGCCGCTGCCGTCGCCGTATTGCAGGCGATGACCATGATCTTGACGTCGTGTCTCGAAAGCCAGCGCCCCGCCTGTAGCGCAAACGAGCGCACCTCGTCCTCGGTGCGGGTGCCGTAAGGGCAGCGCTTGGTATCGCCAAAGTAGTAGACGGACTCGTGCGGAAGCGCCGTCGCAATCGCGCGCGCAACCGTCAAGCCGCCCAGACCCGAGTCGAACACGCCGATGGGGCGCGTATCACCGGCCAGATTCTCGATATCGGACATTACCTCACCAGATTCTCTCTCGAAAAGATATGGCCAAGCGTAACGGCACTGCGCTATGAACGGGCCGCGACGAGCAGCTCCGCCGTCGCCGCCCAGCCGTCAACGATCCTGCCACGCGTGACAAAGGCGTTATCGCAGGACGCAAGAAACTCGGACGCGCCGGCGCTGGTCAGACCGTTCTCGACCAGGCAGAACGTGCCCACGTGGTCGGCCATGTAGAAATCAGACTCGGAATCGCCGAGTGCCAGCGTCTCGTCGCGCTCGATGCCCAGACGCTCGCAGAAACGCGCGACCGCCACGCCCTTGTCGAGACCCGACGGATTGATGTTAAAGGCACGACCGTCCTCGACGCGATCGAGCTCGAGGGTCGTCGGCTTGGACAGATGAGTCAAGTGGCCGTTGCAGGCCCAGACCAGACCGCAGCCGGCCTCGTCGAGGATGGCCTGCGCCTCGTCATCGGGAATATCGCCGCGCATGCCGACGGTGACCTCGCGGTACTTATAGCCAGTCGACATGTCGTTGTGGTACTCGATCTTGTGCGGCCAGCGAGCGAGAATCTTCTCGCACACGCCGGTCTGCTCAATCACCTGGTGCGGCGTAAGGCCGCAGGCGGGGTCGTAAGGCATGTCGCCGGTCAGATACTCCCAGTCGTTGGCCTTGAGGTCGTACATGACCAGGCCACCCATCTCGCCAATGTAGGAGTTGAGGCCGAGCACGCGGGCATCTTCGTGGATCATGGTGCGGTTGCGACCCGAGGTGGGAATTACCTGGATGCCAGCGCGGGCAAGCGCCACGACGGCCTCGACGAGCTTGGTCGAGGGATTGCCGTCGTTGTCGCGCAGCACGCACGAGCCGGGCGCGAGCATCGTGGCGTCCAGATCGGTAAAGACGTACTTGACCTTGGCAAGGCGCTCGCGCATCTCGCCCGAAAGCTCGGCAACGGTCGGCAGGGTGTTGTGGGACATGGTCACTCCATTTATTACGTAGAAAAGACTTAATCTTGGTACCGCGTTTTCCCTAAGGTGAACACGCTTGGGAGGCACCGCATCATCGGGCGTCGAGGATCCGTAGACGCCATCCTAAAGGCAGCAGCGCTTAGGCGTCGTACGCCGCAAGGATGCGCTTGAGAACCGAGCCATCACGCTCGCAGGGCTCGGGTCCGTTCTTGCGCAGCATGCACTCCTCCTCGCCCTTGCCGGTCACGATAACCACAGCGGGGCGGTCGGTCTCGCGCACGGCCGTCTCGATAGCGGCGGCGCGGTCGCACACGATCTGCCAGCTATCGTTTCCCTGCGCCTGGACATTGCGCGCGATCTCGGCGCAGATGTCCTCGACGTCCTCGGGGCCCGGGTCATCCTCGGTAATCACGATGCGATCGGCGTACTTGCCGGCAGCGATACCCATCGTAGTACGGCGATCGACACCCTTGCCTCCCGTTGCACCAAAGACAACCGCCAGCTCGCGCTCGGGATAGTTCTCGCGCAGGTCGCGCAAAAGCGTCTCGAGGCTCATGCCGTTGTGCGCATAGTCAACGACGCCCAAAATCTTGCCCGATGCAGACGGATAGAGCTCCATGCGACCGGGAACAAAGACGCCCTCAAAGCCATGGACGATGCCCTCTTCGGAAATGCCGAGGGCCTCGGCGCAGGCAATAGCGGCAAGCGCATTGGACACGTTGAACTTGACGGGCGTGGGGATCACGATGTCACGCGTAAAGCGCGGCGTGCGGACCGTGGCGATCACGCCGCAATCGCCGTTGCGAATGGCCAACGCACGCACGTCGGCGCGTCCATCGGTCAGCGAGAACGTCACCGTGCGCTCGCAGCGGGACGCCGCCTCGAGCACGCGGTCGACGTGGTCCATATCGAGGTTGACCACGGCAAAGCGGCTCTGCGAAAAAATCTTGAGCTTGCTGGCAAAGTAATCCTCGAGCGTGGGGTGCTCGATCGGCGAGATATGGTCCTCACCGATATTGGTAAAGGCGCCCACTTCAAAGTCAATCTTGCCCGTACGCTCGTATTTGAGGCCCTGGCTCGACGCCTCCATGACCAGCCACGGAGCGCCCGCCTCGGCGGCATGTGCGATACGCGACTGCAAAAGGAAGGACTCGGGGGTCGTTAGCTTAGAAGGACCGGCCTCGATACCGTCATCGAACTCGATACCCGTGTTGAGGGCTGGTCGATGACGGCCCGTGAGCTTAGCCTCGTTGGCGAGAATGCCACGCAGATAAAAGCTGCAGGTCGACTTGCCCTTGGTGCCCGTAAAAGCGCAGACCTTCACCTTGCCCGAGGGATGACCGTAATAGGCGTCCGCCACCACAGCGAGCGTACGGCGGATATCGTTGACGATCACAGCGGGAATATCGACGTCGTAATCAACCTCGGACACGTACGCCACGGCGCCTTCGGCAATCGCCGAGACCAGATACTCGGGCTTGAACGCACGGCCCTTGCAGACAAACAATGTGCCCGGACGTACCTGGCGCGAGTCGTCGGTCGCAAACTCGATGCGCTGGTCGCAAAGAGTATCCGGCTTGGAAACAACAAGGGCCTCGGCCTCGAGCAGCTCCACATAGCGCATCAAAGCCAGCTTCTCCTTCGTCGTACCCGACATATAACGACCTTTCTCGCTAAACCTAACCTTAAAAGAGCAAAAACCGTCCCAGATGAATCCGGTCGCGCCCCTGTATTATCAACCATCCTAATATGCCACCTGACCTTGCGAGTGTCTCAGCACCCTAAAAACTTGCAAGGACCAGCGCACGGTTAATTCGAAATAACAAAACCCCCGCCCTACAAATGCGCGCGATGCGGGGATGACCAGTGAGTTTGTCATGCTCTACAAGGACACGTCGCTGCTTTCGAGCGTCGGCGTCATGGAACTCATGCTGTTCTCCAACTCTCTGTTAGACCAGCATTGACGTAGCCGCTCCCTGCCGTTGCCAATAGTCCCAGAAGGGCTGGGGACGATCGATCATCTGGCGCCTCGTATGCTCGTAGAAGCCGCAG